>JBDKLR010000080.1:0-13088 GCA_039795515.1 Pseudomonadota bacterium
ACCCAACATTTGCACGTCGAAATGGCGCATCTTCATCACGCGCTTGGATCCCTCACGCACCACGGCAAAAGCCTCAGGCAACAAATCGTCCAAGGTTTCACCGTTTTGAAATCGGTTTTTGAATTCTGTCGTTTTGGC
This sequence comes from Pseudomonadota bacterium, assembly GCA_039795515.1. Taxonomy (GTDB): domain Bacteria; phylum Pseudomonadota; class Gammaproteobacteria; order Burkholderiales; family Burkholderiaceae_C; genus Limnohabitans. The sequence goes on from JBDKLR010000080.1 coordinate 139, forward strand.
CTGCAATGCCTCGTCGCTCAGCGATTCCAAAGTCGTCTCTAGGGCATTGATGCGCACCAGTGTTTTGCGGAATTGTTTGAGCAGACGGTCATTGCGGCTGCCAAAGAGTTGGGTCAGGATATTGAAGGCCATGCAAGCGATGCGTCCATGCACTGCCGACGGGCAGGCCAAGGGCGCTATTTCCTTTGTAGAAGCGCGAGATTTTAACCGTGCACAACGCCATAATTCGGCATGTCCCGCCACCCCTCTTTGCCCGTCCCAGGCACCCCCGTCATGCAAGCCATTGAGCAATCTGTGTCCCTGGCTTCTTTGCTGCAGGTGCATCGCCAATCGGTGCAATACCTTTTGGAGGTGCAAAACTTGCTGCCTGCCGCCATGCGTGAGCATGTCAAAGCTGGCCCTGTGGACGAGAACGGCTGGTGTTTGCTGGTCCCAAACAACGCAGCAGGCGCCAAGTTGCGTCAGCTTTTACCCGCACTTAGCGCCCATTTGCGCGCCAAAGGCCACCCAGTGAACACCATAAGGGTCAAAGTGCTGACTGCACCCTGAGTACATCCCGGGTTGATGGTGTTAAGGTCTTGGCTTTCTTCACTTCGCTGATGTATGCGAATCACGATATTCACCACGCCTTTTTTGAGCCCTGTTGTCAGGTGGTTTTCAACCCAAACACTGCATTTACTGGGCTGGACGCTGACAGGCCGCATGCCGAGCAACACCCCCAAGAGCGTGGTGATTGCAGCACCCCACACCAGCAACTGGGACTTCCCTTACACCTTGATGGTCGCTTTTGCCCTGGGATTGAACATCCAATGGATGGGAAAAAAACAGTTGTTTCGCTTTCCTTTCGGATATGTGATGCGTTGGCTGGGGGGCATCCCGGTGGACCGGTCGCAGTCCACCAATTTGGTGGCGGCCTCGGTGGACACCTTGTTGTCGAGTGCGCACGATCTGCATTTGGTGGTCCCGCCTGAGGGCACACGCAGCCAATCCCGGCATTGGAAAACAGGCTTTTATTACATCGCCCTGGGTGCGCAAGTGCCGATTGTGTTGGGCTACATGGATTTCGCCCAAAAGAAAAGCGGCTTGGGCGAAGCGTTCATGCCCACAGGCGACTTGGAAGCCGACATGTCGGTGATCAAAGCTTTCTATGCGCCCTTCAAGGGCAAGAACCCCGATCAGTTCATTGCCGAGTGAGTGCTGTTGGTGGGTTCAACCAGCCGCACCGCCTCATCCACAAATTGGTAGATTTCCAGCGGCAATTGGCCATTGGGTCCCAAGGTCTTTTTGTCCCGGTGTTGCCCTGTTCGAACGACCACCATGTCCAAGGACGGCACCACGATCACGTACTGGCCTTCGTGCCCTTGCAGCAAATAAAACGGTGTTTTGTATTGCCAATCCATCCACAGTGAATGGCCATAGTAGGGCTGCAGGTCTGGTTTCCTCATCCGCTCGATGAATGCCTTGTCAAGCAGCTGCTGGCCGTTCCAGCGGCCGTCTTGCAGCAGCAATTGTCCAAAGCGTGCAAAGTCCGTGGCGGTGGCGAAAATGCAGCAATAGGTGCGCTCCATGCCCCCTTGGTTGGCTGGACGGTCCAAGGTGTAGATGCCATCACTGCCCATGCCCAAAGGCGTCCACAAGCTGCGCGACAGATGGGCACTGACCGTCAGCTCAGGCTCCTTGGCTTGTAGCGCACGCTTGAGAAACACCCCCAACAACTGCGTGCTGCCACTGCTGTATTCGTAAGCGCTGCCAGGCTCTCGCTCAAAACCGTGAGACAAGACCAAGGCCTGTGCATCTTTGCCATAGTACAAATCGGTGGTCATGTTCAGGGGCAAGTAATAGTTTTCATCCCACTCATGCCCAGAGCTCATGCTGGAGAGTTGTGCCACCGTGGCTTTTTTGCCGCGCTCGTCATTGGCGTACTCTTTGATTTGCTCGGTCAACGGCGCATCGAAACTGCTGATGAAACCCTCTTGCACCGCGCGTCCCACTTGCAAGGTGGTGATGGTCTTGGCCATGGAAAACGAATTGGTCTTGCTTTGCGCGTTGTAAGGCGCGAAATACTGCTCATGCACCAACTTGCCGCGCCGCACCACCACAAAGGCGGCGGTGCCATGTTTGACATGGTGCGCCATGGCAGTGTCTGACAGTTGCTGTTGGTTGTAGTTGGACGCTTTGTCCCAGGGGATGTCGGCACCTTTGGCGATGATGGCTTGATCGAAATTGGAGGCATCATCGATGTGCGCGGTTCGATGTCCCTGCAAATAAGTGCTGGTGAGTGCGCGACCAATGTAACCGTGTCCGCAACCTTGCAACGTGAGGACGAGCAGCAGCATCAGACCGCCGAGCCAAGACAACGTTTTCTTCATGCCGATTCCTTTTGTGCAAAAAAAAGTCAGTACAGGTGAATGTACTGACTTTTCAAATGGTGCCGCTTGTCGGATTCGAACTGACGACCTACCGCTTACAAGGCGGTTGCTCTACCAACTGAGCTAAAGCGGCATGGATGAGATTCTAACGAAGCTTGACGCGCTGTTTGGAAAAATCATTTCACGCGTTTGAGTTGTGGACGGGTGCCGCCACTGGGTGTTGTGGGCGGCGTGTCGACGGGGTCATGTTCCCCATTGGGCTCGGCTTGGTGGTTGTCGCTCGCAACGGGTGCAGGGAAAGCCATGCCTTGGCCATTTTCTTTGGCATAAATGGCAATGACACGACCCATGGGCACGACGATTTCTCGCGCCACACCACCAAAACGGGCTTTGAATTGAATGAATTCGTTGCTCAGCTGCAAGCCACTGGTGGCGTCAAAACTGACGTTGAGCACGATTTCACCGTTGCTGACGTATTCGCGCGGCACTTGCACCGAATCGTCCACCATGACCGCCACATAGGGCGTGAAGCCGTTGTCGGTGCACCATTCGTGGAGGGCGCGAACCAAATACGGCCGGGTGGAGGTGGACTGCGCGATGTTGATCATGAACGGTCAGCCCAATTACTTGCGCATGACTTTCTCTGAGGGGGTCAATGCCTCGATGTAGGCCGGGCGAGAAAAAATACGCTCGGCATATTTCAACAAAGGTGCGGCGTTTTTGGACAGTTCAATGCCGTAATGGTCAAGACGCCACAACAAAGGCGCGATGGCAACATCGAGCATGGAGAAGTTGTCACCCAGCATGAACTTGTTTTTCAAGAACACGGGGGCCAACTGTGTCAAACGATCGCGAATGTGCGAACGCGCTTTTTCCAATGCCTTTTCGTTGGCTTTTTGCGCGCGTGACTCCAAGGTGATGACGTGGGTGAAGAGTTCTTTTTCGAAATTGAGCAAGAACAAACGCACACGGGCACGGTCCACAGGGTCGCCAGGCATCAACTGGGGATGAGGGAAGCGCTCATCGATGTATTCGTTGATGATGTTGGACTCGTACAGAATCAAATCACGCTCCACCAGGATGGGAACCTGGCCATAAGGGTTCATCACATTGATGTCCTCTGGCTTGTTGTAGAGGTCCACATCACGGATTTCAAAATCCATGCCTTTTTCAAACAAAACAAAACGGCAGCGGTGTGAAAAAGGGCAAACAGTGCCCGAGTACAAGACCATCATGAGCGTGGCTCCTGAAAAACAAAAACATGAATGGGCCATTGCTGGCCCATTGAACGAACCCGCCTGGGCGGGTTACAAGAAACGATCAGCGAATGTCTTTCCAATAAGCTGCGTTCAATCGCCATGCGATGACAAAGAAAATCAGCAAATAGAGCATGACCCAAACACCCACACGGACACGGGTGCCTTGCGCAGGCTCGGACATCCATTGCATGTAGTTGACCAAGTCGGCCACTTCGGAGTCGTATTGGGTCGACGTCAATTGGCCTGGTGTGATTTGCTTCCAACCTTTGAACACATGGGTGGTGTGACCATGGGATTCGATTTCTTCATACACCGGTGCGCGCTGACCTTGCAATTCCCACAAGACATGAGGCATGCCCACATTGGGGAACGCCAGGTTGTTCCAACCGGTGGCCTTGCTGTCGTCACGGTAATAAGTGCGCAAATAGGTGTAGAGATAGTCAGCACCAGAACCGCCGGCACCGGAACGTGAACGGGCGATGACGGTGAGATCGGGCGGTGTGCCGCCAAACCAATCTTTGGCCTGCTTGGGATCCATGCTCACTTTCATGGTTTCACCCACCTTGTCGGTGGTGAACAGCAAGTTGTCTTTGATTTGCTGCTCGGTCAAACCAATGTCGGTCAGACGATTGAAGCGCATGTAAGCAGCAGAGTGACAGTTCAGGCAATAGTTGACGAACAACTTGGCGCCATTTTGCAAAGCGCCCAAATCATTGAGTCGGTTGGGCGCTTTGTCCAATGGAATACCGTCACTGCTGGCGAATGCTGGCATGGCGGCCGAGAAGGCCAGGATCACACTGAGAATGATTTTTTTCATGTTGTTTCTCCGCTCTGTCAGTGTGGCTGGAAATTCACGCGCTCAGGCACTGGCTTGGTCTCACCCATTCGGCTCCACCACGGCATCAGCAAGAAAAAGCCAAAGTAGAACAAGGAACCCACTTGAGAAATACGCTCACCAATCGGAGAAGGTGGTTGCATGCCCAAGTAACCCAAGACGAAAAAGTCGATCACGAAAATCACATAGAGATAAACGTGCCAATCAGGGCGATAGCGGATGGATTTGACAGCGCAGTTGTCCAACCAGGGCAAGAAGAACAGGATGATGACTGCACCACCCATGACCACCACGCCCCAGAATTTGGCGTCGATGGCCAACATCAAAGCGACCAACACCACCGCACCGCCAATGACGAGACCTTTGAACAAGCTGTTCAATTTGGCACGGGTCACACCCAAATAGGCGGCAGCCAACACGCAAACAATCAAGGCATACATCATTTCGCTGGTGATGGCACGCAGCATGGAGTAGTAAGGCGTGAAGTACCAAACAGGGGCAATGTGCAACGGGGTCTTCAGTGGGTCGGCTGGAATGAAGTTGTTGTATTCCAGGAAGTAACCACCGAACTCAGGTGCAAAGAAAATGATGGCGCAAAACACCAGCAAGAACCCGATGACACCCATGATGTCGTGCACAGAGTAATAGGGGTGGAATGGAATGCCGTCCAAAGGAATGCCATTGGCATCTTTGTTGGCTTTGATTTCAACGCCGTCAGGATTGTTGGAGCCCACTTCATGCAAAGCGATGATGTGCGCCACCACCAAGCCGAGCAAGACCAAGGGCACTGCAATGACGTGGAAACTGAAGAATCGGTTGAGGGTGGCGTCGCCCACCACGTAATCACCACGGATCAACAAAGCCAGATCAGGACCAATGAAAGGAATGGCTGAAAACAAGTTGACGATCACTTGTGCGCCCCAATAGGACATTTGGCCCCAAGGCAACAAATAGCCCATGAAGGCTTCACCCATCAAAGCCAAGAAGATGGCGCAACCAAACAACCACACCAATTCACGAGGCTTGCGGTATGAACCGTAAATCAGGCCACGGAACATGTGCATGTAAACCACCACGAAGAAGGCCGAGGCACCTGTGGAGTGCATGTAACGAATCAGCCAACCCCAAGGCACATCTCGCATGATGTATTCCACAGAGGCAAAAGCCGAAGCGGCGTCGGGCTTGTAATGCATGACCAAGAAAATGCCGGTGAGGATTTGAATCACCAACACCAGCATGGACAACACGCCAAAGAAGTAGAGGAAGTTGAAATTTTTCGGCGCGTAGTACTCGCTCATGTGCTCTTTGAAGAGCTTGGACAACGGGAACCGGTTGTCAATCCAGTTCAGGGCTTTGTCAGCCACGGGCGCATTGGGGGAGATGTCTTTGAATTCAGCCATGGTGTTTGCCTTTAAGCCTTCTTGTCTTCACCGATCAACAGACGCGTCTCGGACAGGTACATGTGTGGTGGCACTTCCAAGTTGTCAGGTGCAGGCTTGTTTTTGTAAACGCGGCCAGCCATGTCAAAGGTGGAACCATGGCAAGGGCACAAGAAACCGCCTTGCCAATCGTCTGGCAAAGAAGGCTGAGGGCCCATTTGGAATTTGTCACTGGGCGAACAACCCAAGTGAGAACAAATGCCAACGCCAACAAAAAACTCAGGCTTGATGGAACGTGCCTGGTTGCGGGCGTATTCGGGCGTGAGTTCGGCGGGTTTGCGCTTGGATTCGGGGTCGGCCAATTGGCCTTCCACCTTTTTCAAGGCTTCGAGTTGTTCGGGGGTGCGGCGAATGATCCAAACGGGTTTTCCGCGCCACTCGACTGTGAGTTTTTCACCGGGCTTGATGGCGGAAATGTCCACTTCGACGGCAGCGCCAGCCGCTTTGGCACGCTCCGAAGGGCTGAAAGCGCTGATGAAAGGAACGGCAACGGCACCCGCGCCAACTGCACCTGCGCAACTGGAGGCGATGAGCCAAGTGCGCTTTTCGGTGTCCACAGTGTTGTCACTCATGAAAGACCTCTGAGAATCAATGCAAATTTTGTGTAGCCAAAGATTCTAACCGACCGACCTCTCGAGAATCCATGGGGCGATTTCAGGGGAAATTGACCTCTCATCTCTGATCTACAGGTGCAAATAGATGCTTTGTATTTAATTTATAGATGCGTGTTCAAGGCCTTGAGGCGCTTGTCAAACGCTCACCACGTGCCACGCGGATGGCTGCCATCAAACTGCTGGGGTCTGCCAAGCCCTGACCTGCAATCCCAAACGCTGTGCCATGGTCGGGACTGGTGCGTACGAACGGCAAGCCCAGGGTTTGGTTCACACCGTGCGCCAAGCCCAGGTATTTGACAGGGATCAAGCCCTGGTCGTGGTACATCGCGACCACCAAATCCGTCGAGGCTTGCCCGCTGGCGCTGTGCGCGTCCATGAACACCGTGTCTGGCGGATAGGGGCCTGAAACCTGCAATCCCTGTTGTTGGGCGATGGCGATGGCGGGCGCTATGTCGTTGATTTCTTCGGAACCAAACAAGCCCTCCTCGCCCGCATGCGGGTTCAAACCCGCCACCACCATGCGAGGGGCTCGACCATGCAACTGTTGCCAACTGCGGTGGGTGATTTGCAGGGTTTCCAACACCTGTGCTTGGGTGACTGCCTCGATGGCTTGGCGCAAAGAGACATGGATGCTGACCAACACGGTGCTCAAACCCGGGCTGGTCAGCATCATGCGCACAGGCAATGCTTCCACCGAGACACCCTGATGCGCTGCAGCGAGGGCTTGCAGCATTTCGGTGTGACCAGGGTGGTCCACGCCCGCCAATGACAAGGCCTTTTTGTGCAAAGGTGCTGTCACCACCGCACTCACCTCACCACGCAAGGCGGCCTGTGCAGCCCAAACGACGGCGTCAGCAGCCATGCGCCCCGCCACGGCACTCACCTGCCCCAAAACCACGGGGCGTGAAGACCCGGTTTGCAAAACAGGCAGGGCATTTTGTGGCAGATCGTGCACTTGGGCAGGCGTTTCAATCGGGACCACATTCACCTGCATGCCCAGTGACTCGGCATGCTGACGAATCACGGCGACATCGCCCGCCACGAAACAAGATTGGCACAGATCTGGCGCTTGTGCAAACGACTTGAGGATGATTTCGGGCCCAATGCCCGCCGGATCGCCCATGGTGATGACCAAAGGCAAAGCGCTGTGCGGGGTGGTCATGCCGGGTTGTCGATGTCGATGAACGCGTGACTGACACCCAACTGCGCGGCCACATGCGCGGCCAACGCGGGTGCGCCATAACGCTCGGTGGCATGGTGACCACAAGCGAAAAAAGCCACCCCGGTTTCGTGGGCCAAATGCGCCTGAGGTTCGGAAATTTCACCCGTGACAAAAGCATCCGCACCTGCCGCAATGGCTGCCTCGAACCAAGACTGGGCACCGCCAGTGCACCAAGCCACGCGTTTCAAGGCACGCTGGGGGTTTGGCACCACGGCCACTGGCGCGCGAGCGAGTTTGGTGTGCAAATCTGCCGTCAAGCTGGCGTAGTCGGGTGCGTCTGCGCTGGGGGTGCCCCACCAACCGAGGTCTTGATCACCAAAACGCCCTTGCGCCTCCCAGCCCATGCGCAATCCCAATTGGGCGTTGTTGCCCAGCGCTTGGTGGGCGTCGAGCGGCAAGTGATAGGCCAAGAGGTTGATGTCGTGCGCCAGCAGCAAAGCCAATCGTTGCTTGAGCCAACCGGTCACAGCGCCATCGTGGCCACGCCAAAACAAACCGTGGTGCACCAGCAAGGTGTCGGCACCTTGCGCCAAAGCCGCTTCGATGAAAGCCCGACTGGCCGTGACACCTGACACGATGTGCCGCACCTGCTGGCGGCCTTCCACTTGCAAACCATTGGGACAGTAGTCCTTGAATTGGGCAGGTTGCAACAAGCTGTTGCACAGTTGAAGCAGGTGGTCGCGGTCGGTCATGTCAACGCGGCGCGGTTTTGACTTTGGGACGTTGCGCGGGCGTGACGTTCAACACCATTTCATCGCTGCGACGCAGCACCTTGAGACGCGCAGGCTCGCCTGGTTTGAGTGCGGACACAAGTTTGAGGAGTTCGGAGACGGTCTCCACCGGTTGGTCCTCCACCGCCAAGATCACATCGCCTGGACGCACGCCTGCTTTGAAAGCTGGTCCAGTTTGCAACACCCCGTTGATGATGACGCCTTTGTCGCGCGGCACATTGAAGGTTTTGGCCAAATCGGGGGTGATGTTGGTGGGCTCCACACCAATCCAGCCACGCACCACCTGGCCCTCTTTGACAATGCCCTCGAGCACTTGCCGAGCAGTGCTCACGGGTATGGCGAATCCGATGCCCATGCTGCCACCCGAACGCGAATAGATGGCGGTGTTGATGCCCAGCAAGTTGCCTTGCACGTCGACCAAGGCGCCACCCGAATTGCCAGGGTTGATGGCCGCGTCGGTTTGAATGAAATTCTCAAAGGTGTTGATGCCCAACTGGTTGCGACCCAAAGCAGAGACGATGCCGCTGGTGACGGTTTGACCCACACCAAATGGATTGCCAATGGCCAACACCACATCTCCCACTTGTGTGCGGTCGGAATTGCTCATGACCATGACGGGCAGGTTGTCGAGGTTGATTTTGAGCACCGCCAAATCGGTTTCAGGGTCGGTGCCCACCAACTTGGCACTGGTGCGACGGCCATCGTCGAGCACCACAGTGATTTCGTCAGCTTGCTCGACCACATGGTTGTTGGTGAGGATGTAGCCCTCTGGGCTGACGATCACACCACTGCCCACGCCTTGCTGTGGATCGGCTTCGTCTTGTTCACCAAAAAAGTCCCTGAACCAATGTTCACGAGGACGTAGCTTGGACGATGCATTGTTGGTGGTGTTGATACTCACCACCGAAGGTGAAGCTTTTTTGGCGGCTGGGCTGAGGCTGCCCACACTGGCGGACGCGCTGTCTGCCGCAGGTGCTTCCAACACATGCAAGTCGCGGTTCCAATTGGGGTTGCGCTGCAACCATTCGGGTTTGAGTGTGATCAACACAAACCAAATGGCCAACAAGCCCGTGACCGTTTGAGAAAACAAAAGCCACAAGCGTTTCATGGTCAGCTGGGTTCAGTGCCCGCCGATTCGTCCGGCGCCTGGGTGTGTTTGATGAACAACTGTGCCGCCAAGATGCCCAGTTCATAAAGAATGACCATGGGAATGGCCAAAGCCAATTGCGACACCACATCCGGCGGTGTGACGATGGCGGCAATGATGAAGGCCAGCACGATGAAATAAGAGCGAAAGTCTTTGAGCTTTTCAATCGACACGAAGTTCATGCGAGCCAACACGATGACCACGATGGGCACTTCGAAAGACAAACCAAACGCCACAAACATGGTCAGCACAAAACTCAAATAGGCCTCGATGTCAGGTGCCGCCGTGATGCTCTTGGGCGCAAAGCTTTGGATGAACTTGAACACCTGTCCAAACACAAAGAAATAACAAAACGCCACACCGATGAAAAACAACAAGGTGCTGGAGATGACCAAGGGCATCACGAGTTTTTTCTCGTGGGTGTAAAGACCTGGTGCGACAAAAGCCCAAGCTTGGTAGAGCACCACCGGCAGGGCGATGAGGAATGCGGTCATCAACAAAATCTTGAGGGGCACCAAAAATGGCGAGATCACCGAGGTGGCGATCAGCTTGGTGCCTTCGGGCAAATTGGCCACCAAGGGTGCGGCCAGATAGTCATAGAGTTGCGCGGGTCCCGGAAACACACTCAGCACGACACCGACCAAGGCAATGGCAATGACCGACTTGACCAAACGGTCGCGGAGTTCTTTCAGGTGTTGGATGAACGGCTGTTCAGAGCCAGCTAATTCATCTTGCGGCGTATCGGACATGGACCATCAAACCTTGTTCATGCCGCTGGCGGGTGGACGGTATCTGGCCACGCGGGCGGCACCCGACAAAGCCCTGGTGCGAACCCCTTGGCGCGCCTTGTACCACTGCGGCATGGCCGAGCGCTTGAGACGCCAATTTTTTTGGGGATGTTTGTAAAGCGATTCGGGTTGCGACCAATTGTCATTGCTATTGAAAGACGCGCTGTCTGTAGAGGCGTCTTCAAGACCCAGACCAGCCACACCTTGGTTGAGCTTGGTGGTGGCACTGAGGACACTGGACTGCACATCGGTCATGGCGTTGTCCATGGTCTCTTTCATTTTCTTGAGGTCTTCCATCTCCATGGAGCGGTTGACCTCGGCTTTGACGTCGGAGACGTAGCGCTGGGCTTTGCCCAACAAAGTGCCAATGGTCCGCGCCACGCGAGGCATCTTCTCCGGGCCAATGACGACCAGCGCCACAGCGCCGATCAATGCCAGCTTGGAGACCTCTAAGTCAAACATGGATCAAGACTTGGGTTTGGCTTCAACATCAATGGTGGACTTGTCTGTCTGCGTGGCTGCACCAGCAACTTGTTGCGCTGGGGCATTGGCATCGGGCGCAGCAGAACCGTCTTTCATGCCATCTTTGAAACCTTTGACAGCACCGCCCAGGTCACTGCCAATGCCTTTGAGCTTTTTGGTGCCAAAGACCAAGACAACAATCAACAAAACAATCAGCCAGTGCCAAATCGAAAATGATCCCATGGGATGCTCCTGAATAAACTCAGCGAATTCTAGTCTCAGCCGCGCAACCAGGGGCGCGGGCCGCCCATGACATGCCAGTGCATGTGGTGAACCTCTTGCCCACCCTCTTCACCTGTGTTGGTCACCAAACGAAAACCACCTTGGGGGTAGGGATTCACGCCCTCTTGCAGCGCCAATTGGGGCACCAACACCATCATGCGGCCCAGCAAGGCGGCGTGCTCTGGGCCCACCTGCGCCATGGACGGGATATGGGTTTTGGGCACAAGCAAGAAATGCACAGGCGCCCAGGGGTTGATGTCATGAAAGGCGAACAACTCCTCGTCTTCATACACCTTGCGTGAAGGGATTTGCCCTTGCACGATCTTGCAAAAAATACAGTTTGGGTCGTGTTGTACCGTCATCTCAGTCTTCTCCAAATTCACGTTGCAAGGCTTTGCGCAGGGCTTTTTCTTCCAGGCCACCCAAACCCTCGCGGCGCGACAACTCTTGCAACACATCCTCGGGGCTGAGGTTGTAATGCGCCAGCGCGACCAGCGAGTGGAACCACAAATCGGCCATTTCATTCACCAAGTCTTGCGCTGGACCGCCATGGTCCAGGTCTTTGGCAGCCATCACCACCTCGGTGGCCTCTTCGCCAATTTTTTTCAAAAACGCGTCAGGACCTTTGCGCAGCAAACGGGCCACGTAGCTGGTTTCGGGGTCGCCACCATGCTCGGGTTTGCGGCTTTCGATGACCGCGGCCAGGCGGTGGAGGGTGTCGTTGGAACTCATGGATGGGCCTTGTAAATGGTGGCGGGGTCTTGCAGCACGGGTTCGACGCTCAACCACTGACCGCCGTCAGGGCTGGCTTGCCAGCGTTGGTAAAAACAGCTGTGGCGGCCCGTGTGACAGGCGATGCTGGGGTCATGTCCGCCTTGGGTGACCGTGAGCAAGACCACGTCGTTGTCACAGTCCAGTCGGATGTCGTGCACGGTTTGCACATGGCCCGACTCCTCGCCCTTGAACCACAGCTTGCCGCGTGATCGGCTGAAATACACGGCGCGCCCCAATTCAGCGGTTTTTTGCAGGGCGTCGCGGTTCATCCAGGCGAACATGAGCACGTCTTTGCTGCCCTGCTCTTGGGCGATGACTGGCACCAGCCCTTGGGCATCCCATTTGATAGCGTCTAACCAGTTCATAGGTGGAGATGTTAAGGGGTGCAACCATCTCCTTCATGACACCAGGACGTCAGCTGTTGCCTCGGACCCTGGCCACCTCGGCTTCAGCGCTTTGTTGGCGCGCGGCTTGGGCCACCTCTTTGGGCACGATGGTCTTGCCAATCGGGGCCAGTGCAAGCCCTGCGAGCTTCAAATGCTGAATGCCAAAGGGAATGCCAATGATGGTGATGAAACACACCAGGGCAGACAACACATGGCCAATGGCCAGCCAAAGGCCCGCAAAAACAAACCAAACGATGTTGCCCAATAGGCCCAAGCCACCAGTGCCAATGTCTTCTTGGTTGGTCAGTTCTTTTCTGCTAATGGCTTCTTTGCCAAAAGGGAAAAAAGCAAACAAGCCAATCACGAAACAAGCCCTGCCCCAGGGGATGCCCACAATGGTGAGAAAGGCCAACAAGCCCAGGACCCACCAACCGAGACCCATGAGAAGGCCTCCAAAAATGAACCACAAGAAATTGCCAATCAGACTCATGACACCGCCCCTTTCGTTCTCAAAGTGAGAAAAGACATCTTAGGTCATGCGGTGAGCACCTCTGTGTATTTGCAGAACGAAGCTTTTCAGTCATCTGAGCAGTGGGCGATTTTTCATGATTATTTTGTAGATCAACGGGAAATTTAGTAAGG
>JBDKLR010000081.1:0-15717 GCA_039795515.1 Pseudomonadota bacterium
GGTCCCAGACCAGGTTGAACTCGACATAGCGGCCACGTCGGTACAACTGGTGGTTGCGCTCGCGTTCACCGTAGGCCATGTGTTGGCGTTTTTCAACGATGGGCACATAGGCTTTCAGCAAATGATCACCCACGCTTTTCATCATGTCAAAACTGCCGTCAAAACCCAGTTCGGAGAAGTCGTCGTAAAAAATACCGCCAATGCCACGGGGTTCTTGACGATGTTTGAGGTAGAAATACTCGTCACACCATTTTTTGAATCGAGGATAAAGCGCAGGTCCAAAGGGTTGCAAGGCGTCTTTGCAGGTTTGATGGAAATGCACCGCGTCTTCATCAAAGCCATAGTAAGGGGTCAAATCCATGCCGCCACCAAACCAGGCCACAGGCTCGCCTTTTTCGGGTTTGGCCAGCAAGGCGCGCACATTCATGTGAACGGTGGGGACATAGGGGTTGCGCGGATGAAAAACCAAGGACACGCCCATGGCTTCAAAAGCAGAACCGCTGAGTTCGGGGCGGTGCTGGGTGGCTGATGGAGGCAACTTGGGCCCCGTGACGTGAGAAAACCCGCAACCAGCGCGCTCGAACACGGCGCCCTGCTCCATGATTTTGGTGATGCCATGGCCTTGCAAGGTCTCACCCGGCGGTTTCTGCCAAGCGTCCGACAAAAACTGTCCTTGACCATCCAACTCGGCAATGCCAGAGGTGATGCGGTGTTGCAAGTCCAACAAATACGCTCTGACGGGTTCAAACGCACTGTTCATTCAAGTCTCTTCTTCGGTTCGTGGTTCAACGGCGAATGGCACGTTGGCCGATGTCGCGTCTGTATTGCATGCCTTCAAAGTGGATGTCATCGACCACCGCGTAGGCCTGAGTCTGGGCCTGGCGAACCGTGTCGCCCAAAGCCGTGACACACAAAACGCGTCCACCGTTGGTGCGCACTTCTTTGTCATGGATCTGGGTGGCGGCGTGAAACACCATCACCTCAGCTTTGTCTGTTGGCAAACCTTGAATGGCGTCGCCTTTGCGAGGGGTCGCGGGGTAGTCCGCAGCAGCCAACACCACACCCAACGCAAAACGTCGGTCCCACTCCAATTCGAGTTGTTCCAGCAAGCCATGGTTGCTGTCTGTCGCCGCGAGCAACGCGTCGACCAAATCGCTCTTCAAACGCAACAAAATGGGCTGGGTTTCAGGGTCGCCCATGCGGCAATTGAACTCCAACACCTTGAGCGCACCGTCTGGGCTGATCATCAGACCTGCATACAAAAAGCCGGTGTAGGGAATGCCATCTGCTTGCATGCCTTTGAGCGTGGGCTGAATCACTTCGCGCATCACGCGGGCATGTATTTCAGGTGTGACCACCGGCGCGGGTGAATAAGCCCCCATGCCGCCGGTGTTGGGGCCATGGTCACCATCCAACAAGCGCTTGTGGTCCTGCGACGTGGCCAAGGGAATGGCCACCAAACCCTGGGCGATGACCATGAAACTGGCCTCTTCACCCTCTAGAAATTCTTCAATGACCACTCTGGCTTTGCCTGCGTTGTGCTGCACACCAAGCGTGTTGTCACCCAGCATGTCGTCAATGGCTGCATGGGCCTCTTGCAGCGTGGTGGCCACCACCACGCCTTTGCCGGCGGCCAGACCATCGGCTTTGACCACGATCGGGGCGCCGTGCTGGTCGACATAGGCATGCGCCAAGCTGGCATCTTCAAAGGCTTGGTATCGGGCTGTGGGAATTTGGTGGCGCTCCATGAAGGCTTTGGAAAAAGCTTTGGAACTCTCGAGTTGTGCCGCCGCTTGGGTGGGGCCAAAGATACGCAGTCCATGCGAACGGAATTCATCCACCACGCCAGCCGCCAAGGGTGCTTCAGGACCCACCACGGTCAAGCCAATGTCATGGCTTTGAGCCCATTCGCGCAAGGCCACGATGTCCGTGATGGGCAAGACTTGCAGGTTTTTATCGCGGGCCACGCCCGCATTGCCAGGTGCCACGTAAACCATTTGCACCTGCGGTGATTGGGTCAACTTCCAGGCCAACGCGTGTTCTCGACCACCCGCACCAATGACAAGAATTTTCATAAAGCCGCGTTGTGATAGACCTCTTGCACATCGTCAAGTTCTTCCAACGCATCCAGGATTTTCTGCATCTTGACTTGGTCTTCTTCACTCAACTCGATGGTGTTGTCTGCACGGTAAGTGACCTCGGCCATGCCTGCGGTCAGGCCAGCAGCGTCCAAGGCGGCTTTCACCGCTTCAAAAGTGCTGGGATCGGTCAGCACTTCGATGGCACCGTCTTCATCAGTGATCACGTCATCGGCGCCGGCTTCGAGCGCGACTTCCATGACCTTGTCTTCGGAAGTGCCTGGAGCCAAGATGAGTTGACCACAATGTTTGAATTGAAAGGCCACTGAACCTTCTGTGCCCATGTTGCCACCATGCTTGCTGAGCGCATGACGCACTTCAGCGACGGTGCGCACCTTGTTGTCGGTCATGGTGTCAACCATCAGGGCCACACCGCCGATGCCATAGCCCTCGTAGCGAATTTCTTCGTATTGAACGCCCTCGAGATTGCCAGTGGCCTTGTCGATGTTGCGCTTGATGGTGTCGGCAGGCATGTTGGCCGCTTTGGCTTTCTCCACCGCCATGCGCAGGCGGGGATTGGTGTCTAAATCACCGCCCCCCAAACGCGCTGCCACCATGATTTCACGGATGACACGCGTCCAAATCTTCCCTCTTTTTTCATCCTGGCGTCCTTTTCGGTGCTGGATGTTGGCCCATTTGCTGTGTCCCGCCACGATCAACTCGCCTCTGCTTCTTCAGGTTCTGCAGGTTCAGATTTGGAACTGCGCGATTCTTTCTTGGGCAAAGGTTGAATGTCCAAGGTCACTTCTTCCTTGTCATCCAGGCCCACGGTCAATCGACCACCTTCTGTCAATCGACCGAACAGCAACTCGTCGGCCAAGGCCTTGCGAATCGTGTCTTGAATGAGTCGCTGCATAGGGCGTGCGCCCATGAGGGGGTCGAAGCCTTTTTTGGCCAAGTGCTTGCGCAAATCGTCGGTGAAGGTGACCTCCACTTTCTTTTCAGCCAACTGGGTTTCGAGTTGCAACAAGAATTTGTCGACCACACGCATGATGACCACCTCGTCCAGCGGCTTGAAGCTGACGGTGGCGTCCAAGCGGTTGCGGAACTCGGGGGTGAACAAGCGTTTGATGTCGGCCATCTCGTCACCAGGCTCGCGCGCATTGGTGAAGCCAATGGTGGACTTGTTCATGGTCTCGGCACCGGCGTTGGTGGTCATGATGATGATCACGTTACGGAAGTCGGCTTTGCGACCGTTGTTGTCGGTCAAGGTGCCATGGTCCATCACCTGCAACAAGACGTTGAAGATGTCGGGATGGGCTTTTTCAATCTCGTCCAACAACAGCACCGAGTGCGGTTTTTTGGTGACAGCTTCAGTGAGCAAACCGCCTTGGTCAAAGCCCACATAGCCTGGAGGCGCACCAATCAGACGACTGACCGCGTGACGCTCCATGTACTCGGACATGTCAAAGCGCAACAAATCGATGCCCAAAATGTAGGCGAGTTGTTTGGCCGCTTCGGTTTTGCCCACGCCGGTGGGGCCACTGAACAAGAACGCACCAATCGGTTTGTCGGCCTTGCCCAAACCAGAGCGCGCCATTTTGACCGCAGAAGCCAACACTTCGAGGGCCTTGTCTTGACCGAACACCACGCTTTTCAAGTCGCGTTCGAGCGTTTGTAATTTGCCACGGTCGTCGTTGGAGACGCTGGCTGGCGGGATGCGCGCGATCTTGGCAACGATGTCTTCAATTTCGGACTTGCTGATGGTCTTTTTGCGCTTGGAAGCCGGCAAGATGCGCTGGGCAGCACCTGCTTCGTCGATCACATCAATGGCTTTGTCGGGTAAATGACGGTCGTTGATGTACTTGGCACTGAGTTCGGCCGCCGCTTGCAGCGCCGCCACCGCGTACTTGACACTGTGGTGCTCTTCGAAGCGAGATTTCAAACCTTTCAAGATGTCCACGGTTTGCTCGACAGTGGGCTCAACCACATCGACTTTTTGGAAGCGACGGCTCAATGCCGCGTCTTTTTCAAAGATGCCACGGTATTCGGTGAAAGTGGTGGCCCCAATGCACTTGAGTTGGCCCGAGCTGAGTGCAGGTTTGAGCAAATTGGAGGCATCCAAAGTGCCGCCAGAAGCCGCACCAGCACCAATCAGGGTGTGGATTTCATCAATGAACAACACGGCATTGGGCTTGTCTTTGAGTGACTTGAGCACGCCCTTCAAGCGCTGCTCAAAGTCACCACGGTATTTGGTACCAGCCAACAAAGCACCCATGTCCAGCGAATAAACAACCGCCTCGGCCAAGATTTCAGGCACGTCTTTTTGGGTGATGCGCCAAGCCAAACCTTCGGCGATGGCGGTTTTGCCAACGCCAGCCTCACCCACCAACAAGGGGTTGTTTTTGCGACGGCGGCACAAGATTTGGATGGTCCGCTCAACCTCGTATTCACGACCAATCAGCGGGTCGATCTTGCCATCCTTGGCCATTTGGTTGAGGTTTTGGGTGAACTGCTCCAGGGGCGAGGCTTTCTCAGACTTTTCGCTGGACTCTTCGCTCTCGGGCGCTGCACTTTCATTGCTCTTGACCGGCTCTTGCGGGTCGCTTTTCTTGATCCCGTGGGCGATGTAATTCACCACGTCCAAGCGGGTCACGCCTTGCTGGTGCAAATAGTAGACAGCATGCGAGTCTTTTTCGCCAAATATGGCCACCAACACATTGGCGCCGGTGACTTCTTTTTTGCCATTGCCTGTGGATTGCACATGCATGATGGCGCGCTGAATCACACGCTGAAAACCCAATGTGGGCTGGGTGTCCACTTCATCGGTTCCAGCCACTTGGGGGGTGTTGTCTTTGATGAAATTTGACAACGATTTGCGTAAATCATCAATATTGGCGGAGCATGCACGCAGCACTTCGGCGGCACTCGGGTTGTCAAGCAAGGCCAACAACAGGTGCTCGACGGTGATGAATTCATGACGCTGCTGTCTGGCTTCTACGAAGGCCATGTGTAAGCTGACTTCAAGTTCTTGGGCAATCATGATTTCTTCCTTGGGGCGTTCTTGGGGTCAACTGTATATGGAAACAATGGGTGTTTATTCAACGGGTTCACTCAAACATTGCAGTGGATGGCCCGCCTGATGGGCCGCGTCTTGCACCTGATCCACCTTGGTGGCGGCGACATCTTTGGAATAAACGCCGCAGATGCCTTTGCCGTCCAAGTGGATTTTCAACATGATTTGGGTGGCGGCTTCTCGGTCTTTGTTGAAAAACTCTTGCAACACCCGCACCACAAACTCCATGGGCGTGAAATCGTCGTTGAGCATGACCACCTGGTACATCTGCGGTGGTTGGGTGCGCTGGGTGATGCGCTCTAAAACAACGGAATCGCCGTCTGAACCCTGGTTGGGAGGGGCGGCTGGGGTGGGTGGTTGGGTTGCCATGGCTTCGATTCTATCGAGGAGCTGTCACATTCTTTCGCCTGCCACAAAATGTCAGCCACAGTTACAAAATACGTCACCAGAAGTCGCTTTACATATACTTAAATATGTATTTTAATAGGCTAGTTTTGATTTTTAATTTGAATGTATTCAAATATCTACAGCAAGGAAACTGACATGGCATTCGGTATTGTGAAATGGTTCAACAACCACAAGGGTTTCGGATTCATCGAATCGACGGAGGTGGGAACCGATGTGTTCGCGCATTTCAGCGAAGTGGACATGACTGGCTTCAAAACCTTGCAGCAAGGTGCCAGCGTGGTCTTTGAATTGGCGGAAGGTCCCAGGGGCTGGATGGCCAAAAACATCAAAGTCATCGCAGCGCCTGCCATGGATCGGCCTATGGTGCCCAGCGGCCATGTGAGAGGCTCTCGTTTGCTCACCCCGCAGTTCCATGCCAATTTGATGGCACACAACGCCTGACTGTTCGATTCACAATGAAAAAGAGCCCCAACGGGGCTCTTTTTGTGTCAACGAACAGGGCTCACATGTGGTCAATCATGACCTGTCCAAAGCCCGAGCAGCTGACCTGGGTGGCGCCATCCATCAAGCGGGCGAAGTCATAGGTGACTTTGCGGCTCAAAATGGCTTTTTCCATGGAGGAGATGATCAGGTCGGCGGCTTCTTTCCAGCCCATGTGGCGCAGCATCATTTCGGCCGACAAGATTTCAGAACCGGGGTTCACATAGTCTTTCCCAGCGTACTTGGGGGCTGTGCCATGGGTGGCTTCAAAGCAGGCCACGGAATCGGACAGATTGGCACCTGGTGCAATGCCAATGCCGCCTACTTGCGCGGCCAGGGCGTCAGACACATAGTCGCCATTCAAGTTCAAGGTGGCAATCACGCTGTATTCAGCGGGACGCAACAAAATTTGCTGCAAGAACGCATCGGCAATGCTGTCTTTGACGATGATTTCTTTGCCAGTGCGTGGGTTGTTGAATTTGCACCATGGACCGCCATCAATCAACTGTGCGCCAAATTCCTTTTGTGCCAGACCGTAGGCCCAATCACGGAAACCACCCTCGGTGTATTTCATGATGTTGCCCTTGTGCACGATCGTCACATTGGGTTTGTCGTTGTCAAGTGCGTATTGGATGGCTTTGCGAACCAAGCGCTCGGTGCCTTCGCGAGACACAGGCTTGATGCCGATGCCAGAGGTGTTGGGGAAACGGATCTTGGTGACGCCCATCTCATCAATCAAGAACTTGATGAGTTTTTTGGCTTTGTCGCTTTCAGCTTCGTATTCGATGCCCGCGTAAATGTCTTCCGAGTTTTCGCGGAAGATGACCATGTTGGTTTTTTCGGGCTCTTTCAAGGGGGACGGCACACCCTTGAAATACTGGACCGGGCGCAAACAGACGTACAAGTCCAGTTCTTGGCGCAGTGCCACGTTCAAGGAGCGAATGCCACCGCCCACAGGCGTGGTGAGCGGGCCTTTGATCGAGACCACATATTCTTTGAGGGCGGCCAAGGTTTCTTCGGGCAACCAAACATCCGGACCGTAAATTTGGGTGGATTTCTCACCGGCGTAGACCTCCATCCAATGGATTTGACGCTTGCCGCCATAAGCTTTGGCGACTGCAGCGTCGACCACTTTCAGCATGACAGGTGTGATGTCCAAGCCAGTGCCGTCGCCTTCGATGTAGGGAATGATGGGCTGGTCGGGAACGGTCAACGACATGTCGGGGTTGACGACGATTTTTTCGCCCTTGGTGGGCACCTTGATATGCTGATACAAGAGAATCTCCATGAAATGAACGGGGGGTCTGGCCTTTTGGGCTGGCCCTTCTGATTTCATTCTAACCATCGACCCTGACCGCTCCATGACCAAGATTGCCCTGTCCGTTCTGCTGTTCGCGCTGACTTGGACCAGCCAAGCCCAGCAAGCCCAAACCCAATTGCCCCGTATTCGGTTGCAAGCGGGCATGCACCAAATGGAGGTGCAAGTGGCGGCCACGCCTGCACAGCGCGAAATTGGCCTGATGAACCGCGCTGACATGCCCAACCACGAGGGCATGTTGTTCGTGTTCGAACAAGCGTCTCAGCAGTGTTTTTGGATGAAAAACACCCTGCTGCCGTTGACCGCGGCTTTCTTGGCCGACGATGGCACCATCGTCAACTTGGCCGACATGCAACCGCAGACCACCACCTCCCACTGCTCTGAAAAACCGGTGCGCTTGGTATTGGAAATGAAGCAAGGTTGGTTTGCCAAAAAAGGCATCAAGAAAGGCTTTCAGCTCAAAGGTGAAGCGTTCAAAAACGCACCGGGCTAAGCCGGCTTGACGGTGTCCACGGTCAACAGCGCATGGCCATCGGCCAAATGCGCTTGCACCTGTTGACCGGCTTGCAAGTCATTGACTGAACTCAGGGCCTGTCCCTCCGGGTTTTGTAACCATGCGTAGCCGCGTTGCAAAACCAAAGCTGGGTCCAAAGAACCCAGCAAGAGGTCTGATTTGTCCAAACGGTGCCGGGCCAGCATGGGCCAATCACGCACGCCGCGTTGAAACCTGACGGCCAGCGGTTGCAAAACCAGTTGCTGGCGGTTCAGGCTCTGGCTCACGCCGCGCCCCAGACGGTGCTGGATTTGAGTGCATTGGGTTTGCTGTTGGTGAAGCCAGTTGGAAGGTCGGCCCAATTGCCGTTCAGCGCGGTCCAACGACTGTTCGGCCTGGTCCAAGCGCCAGTGCACTATTTGGGTCATGGGCTCTTGCAATTGACGCAAACGCAGCAGCTCGCTGGCTTGGTCCAAAGCACACAACTCGGCAGCAGCTGTGGGGGTAGGCGCCCGCAGATCGGCACAAAAATCGGCGATGGTGAAATCGGTTTCATGGCCCACGCCGCTGATGACCGGCTGTTTGCAGGTCACGATGGCACGCGCCAAGGTCTCGTCATTGAAGGCCCACAAGTCCTCTATGGAACCCCCGCCGCGCACGAGCAAAATCACATCCACATCTGGCAAGGCTTGCAAGGCGGTGAGCGCCGCGACCAACTGGGCAGGCGCGTCCAAGCCTTGCACCAGACTGGGCGCGATGCGCACCGGGATGTGTGGCACACGTCTTTGCAAGGCGGTGACCACGTCGTGCAAAGCAGCCGCGCCCAAGGATGTCACCACACCGATGGCGCGGGGCCTGGCCGGGATGTCCCGCTTGCGCGCCTCCTCGAACAATCCTTCGGCTTGCAACTTGGCTTTGAGCCGCAGAAAGGCCTCGTGCCACTGTCCTGCCCCTGCCGGGCGCATGGATTCAGCCACCAATTGCAGTTCGCCGCGTGGCTCATACAGGGCCACACGACCTTGGATGTCCACCAAATCGCCATCTCGCGGGTGGAAGTTCAAAAACTCGACCGAACGTCGGAACATGGCGCAACGCATTTGCCCTTGTTCGTCTTTCAAGGTGAAGTAGCAATGGCCGCTGGCCGCACGGGTGAACCCGGTGATTTCGCCTTGAACAGCGACCGGATTGAAGCGTGATTTCAGAGTGTCGCTGATCGCATGGCACAAACCGCTGACCGTCCAAACACGGCTGGACAAAGCGTTGGCGGCGGAGGTGGACATGAGGTTGTTGGTTGCTGGTAGAGACATGAAGCTGGGCCATAATCGCCGTCATTCTTGACGGGAGAACCCATTTGTTAGGCATCATACAAGCCGCTGGATGGCCTATTTGGCCCCTCTTAGCCTGTTCCATCATCGCTGTGGCCCTGATCATTGAACGTTTTTACAGCCTGCAAACCAAGCATGTGGTGCCCGAGCATTTGATGGACGAGGTGCTGGCCTTGCCCAACCGCAGCCTGCCCCGACCCGAAGCCATTGAACAACTGACCACCCATTCATCCTTGGGTGAAGTGATCGCCGCTGGCTTGAAAGCGCTGCAACACAACCCCCAGTGCGGTGAGGAAGAATTCAGCGCCCAAGTGCAAGCCGCTGGACGCCGTGTCACCGCCAAGCTCGAGCGCTACCTGAGCGCCTTGGGTTCGATTGCATCGGTGGCCCCTTTGCTGGGTTTGTTTGGCACTGTGGTCGGCATGATCGAGATCTTTGGCTCACAAGCCCCTGGTGCTGGCAACCCCGCCCAACTCGCACATGGCATTTCTGTGGCGCTCTACAACACCGCTTTTGGTTTGGTGATTGCCATTCCCAGCTTGGTGGCATGGCGTTATTTGCGCGGCTTGGTCGACAACTACGTGGTCGAACTGGAAATCGACGGCGAGCGTTTGGTGCGTCATTTCTTTCCCAAATCGGCGGGCCGATAAGACATGCGTTTCAGCCGTCCCAAGTCCAGCGAACCCGAGATCAACCTGATCCCATTCATCGATGTGTTGTTGGTGGTGCTCATTTTCTTGATGATGACCACCACTTATGGCCGATTGACCCAACTCGATCTGCGTTTGCCCCAGGCCGATACCGCGCCCCAACAAGAAAAGCCGCGCGAAATCCGCGTCACCATCAGCAGCGATGGTCAGTACCTGGTGCAAACCAGTCAGGTGCCGGGCCACAGCATCGCGGCCATCGGACAAGCTTTGGCCGCTGCCGCCAAAGATGTGCACAACCCGCTGGTGGTCATCAATGCCGATGGGCGTGCCAGTCATCAATCGGTGATGTTGGTGCTGGAAGCCGCGCAAAACGCCGGCTTGCAGCAAATCACGTTCTCGGCGCAAGCCCGATCCCAGACCACCACCGCACAACCCTGAAGCCATGAGCCAAGGGTCTTCCATCTTGCAAAAAGCATGGCTCAAGCGTGGCTGGCTGGCCATTTTGCTGTGGCCCTCCACCTTGATCAGCCGTCTTTGGTTACTGGGCGTTTGGCTGGTTTATGCACTGCGCTTGAAACGCCCGACCAGGTTGCCGATCCCTGTGTGGGTGGTGGGCAATGTCTTGGTTGGCGGCACTGGCAAAACGCCCATCGTCATGCACCTGGCCTCCGAGCTCAAAGCCTTGGGTTGGCAAGTCGGCGTGATCGCGCGGGCCCAAGAAACCGCGCAACAAAACGTGCAAGAGGTGCATGCGCACAGCCCGGCCAGTCAAGTGGGCGACGAGCCATTGCTGGTGAAAAAACGCTGCAAAGTGCCTGTCTTCATTGGTCGCCAGCGGGCCCTGGCCGCCCAAGCCCTGTTCAAGGCCTATCCCAAGACCCAACTCATCATCAGCGATGACGGCTTGCAACACCGCGCCCTGCACCACGATTTGGCCTTGTGCGTGTTTGACGATCGCGGGTTGGGCAATGGTTTTTTATTGCCCGCAGGACCTTTGCGTGAAACCTGGCCGCGCCGATCCAAAGTGCCGCAATTCAACGTCCACACCGGTACCAAAGCATTAGGCGACAGCCACAGTGCCCTGCGCCGCTTGTCCGATGTGGCCGTGAACGGCATGGGGCTGACAAGGCCTTTGGCCAGTTGGCAAGGCGAAACCGTGCAAGCCTTGGCGGCCATCGCCCAACCCGAGGTGTTTTTCCAAGCGTTGCGTGACCAAGGCATCCATTTGAGCGCCGCGCACAGCCTGCCCGACCATGCCCCGCTCACCACCTGGCATTGCCCCGAGGACCAGGACCTGTTTTGCACCGAAAAAGACGCGGTCAAACTCTGGCAGCGCCAACCGCAAACCTGGGCGGTGCCGCTGGAGTGCCGATTGCCAGAGCAGTTGTGGGCACAGTTGTTGGCGCACCTCAACCCACTATCATCGGCGCATGGACAAAAAACTGCTTGAATTGCTGGTCTGCCCCGTGACCAAAGGCCCCTTGGTTTACCACCCCGAAAAGGCTGAATTGGTGTCACGCAGCGCCCGCTTGGCCTACCCGATCCGCGACGGCATCCCTGTCTTGTTGGAAGTGGAAGCCCGCACCCTGAGCGACGAGGAATTGGAAAACTGAATGGCCGCCACGCCCTTTGTGGTGCTGATTCCAGCCCGTCTCTCGTCTTCCCGATTGCCCCACAAACCACTGGCCGATTTGGCCGGTTTGCCCATGGTGGTGCGCGTTGCCCAACGGGCGCTGGCATCCCAAGCCGCGCAGGTGGTGGTGGCCGCCGACCATGACAGCATTGTTCAAGCCTGCCAAGCGCATGGGGTGCAGGCTTTGTGGACCCGCGACGACCATGTCAGTGGCAGCGACAGGCTGGCCGAGGCAGCTGCCCTTTTGGGTTTGCCCGACGAAGCCCTGGTGGTGAATGTGCAAGGTGATGAACCCTTGATCGAGCCTGGCTTGATTGACGCGGTGGCCGAGTTGCTGGCGG
Organism: Pseudomonadota bacterium; assembly: GCA_039795515.1. Classification (GTDB taxonomy): domain Bacteria; phylum Pseudomonadota; class Gammaproteobacteria; order Burkholderiales; family Burkholderiaceae_C; genus Limnohabitans. The sequence goes on from JBDKLR010000081.1 coordinate 11,803, forward strand.
CCTCGCCCGATTGCAGCATGAGCACCTTGGCCCACGCCATCGACAACGTTGCCGATTGGCGCAGCCCCCATGTGGTGAAGGTGGTGCTCGATGCCCGACATCGCGCCAGTTACTTCAGCCGTGCCAGCATTCCCGTGTGGCGCGATGGCCCAGCCGATCAACTGCCGCCCTACCCGGTGCTGCGACACGTGGGTCTTTACGCCTACCGCGTGGGTTTTTTGAAATCGTTTCCCAAATTGCCGGTCGCCCCCACCGAGCAAGCCGAATCACTGGAGCAATTGCGTGCCCTGTGGCATCGCCATGCCATCGCCGTGCATGTGTCCGACCAGGCCAGCGCTGCAGGTGTGGACACCCCCGAGGATTTGGCGCGCGTGCGTCGCCTTTTGACTGACGTTTCCCGCAAGTAAGACGTCAAGACTGCATGCTATTCTCTGACCCATTGAACGACAACGCCCCACGCAGATGGGGCTGAACCACCAAGGAAGACAATGAGATTGATTCTGTTGGGCGCACCCGGCGCCGGCAAAGGCACCCAAGCCACTTTCATTTGCCAAGCTTATGGCATCCCCCAAATTTCCACTGGCGACATGCTGCGTGCAGCTGTCAAAGCCGGCACGGAAATGGGTCTGGCGGCCAAGAAAGTCATGGACGCCGGTGGTTTGGTCGGTGATGACATCATCATTGGCTTGGTCAAAGAGCGCATCACCCATGCCGATTGCGCCAAAGGCTTTTTGTTCGACGGTTTCCCCCGCACCATCCCGCAAGCCGACGCGTTGAAAGAAGCAGGCGTCAAGCTCGATTGCGTGCTCGAAATCGACGTGCCGTTTGACGCCATCATCGAACGCATGAGCGGCCGCCGCGCCCACGTGGCCAGTGGCCGCACCTACCACGTCAAATTCAACCCGCCCAAAGTGGAAGGTTTGGACGACGTGACAGGCGAGCCGCTGATTCAGCGCGACGACGACAAAGAAGACACGGTCAAAAAGCGCTTGGAGGTTTACAGCGCGCAAACCCGCCCGCTGGTGGATTACTACGCCCAATGGGCCCAACAAGAACCCGCTGCTGCGCCCAAGTACCGCGCCATCAGCGGTCAAGGCAGTGTGGAAGACATCAAAACCCGCGCCCTGCAGGCGCTGGCTTCTTAAGCTTTTTCAGTCGATAACAAGGCCAGCGCCAGGGCCACCAGTGCCTTGGCGGGGTTCAGCGTGGTGGCCTCGCCCCATGTTTTGGGTTCGTGAAAATGCGCTTGACCCCAGACACAGCGACTGCTGACCCAGACCGCCACACCTTCTTGACGCACTTGGGTCAATGCGTCTTCGAATTCGCGACTGACGCTGCCAGCACCTGTCGCAGCCACGATCAAGCCGTGCAAAGGGGGTTGACCCGGTGAGCGCAAGGCCCGCACCACTTGGCCACTCGATCCAGCGTGGTGAACAACCCATTCGATCCTGGGCCAATCGCTGGTCAGCAATGCAGCCAAAGCCGGTTTGGGTCCCGTGAAGGCTTTGGCGGGTTTGGCCGGCTGCCATTGACCCTGGTGCATGCGACCCAGCACACCCGAGGGACCACTGTCAAAAGCATCGTCCTGATCTGTCCTGATTTTTTGCAAGCACATGGGGTCGTGTACCTGCTGCGCGCATACCACGGACACTGGGGGGATGCCAGGCGTTTTCGCCAATAACAAGGCGTCGCGCAAATTGCCGGGGCCATCGGCCGTGGGCGAGTTGGCGGGCTGCATGGCGCAGGTCAGCACCACGGGCTTGGACCAAGGCCCCATGGCATGCAACAAAAAAGCGGTTTCTTCCAACGTGTCGGTGCCGTGCGTGACCACGATGGCTTGGATGTCAGGTCGCTGTTGGGCCTGTTCAACCGCGCTCAAGAGCTTTTTCCAAACCGCAGGCACCATGTTTTTGCTGTCTATTTGGGCAATGTCTTGCAATTCGAGCTGGTTCAAAGCAATGCCTGAAGACGCCAACAAGTTGGTAAGACCTAACTGGCCAGCTTCGTATTTTTGGGGATTGGAGGTGTCCTGCGCCCATCCAGCGATGGTGCCACCGGTTCCCAAGATCAGGATTTTTTGAATTATTTTTGCATGCATGCTTGCCAAAGCCAAAAAGCTGGTTAAAAATACAGGTACTGGATGCCTAAACAGTTTTCTGCTTGGCATCCCTCTTGAAACCCAACGCATTGTGCAGGAGCCCCATGGACACGATCAAGCTCACCGCCCGCCAGCAACAAATTTTGGATCTGATCCAAACCGCCATCCAAAACACAGGTGCGCCACCCACGCGCGCCGAAATTGCCCACGAACTCGGCTTCAAATCGCCCAACGCCGCTGAAGAGCATTTGCAAGCCTTGGCCCGCAAAGGTGTCATCCAATTGGTCAGCGGCACCTCCCGCGGGATTCGCCTCAAATCACCTGCAGTGGACACCCCCACCGGCACCTTCAAGCAATTCACATTGCCCCTGCAAAGCTTGGCACAACTGAGTTTGCCCCTCATCGGCCGTGTCGCGGCAGGCTCGCCCATCTTGGCGCAGGCGCACATCGAGCAAACCTACCATGTCGAAGCGTCCATGTTCCAGCAGCAGCCCGACTACCTGCTCAAGGTCAAAGGTCTGTCCATGCGCGACGTGGGCATCTTGGACGGCGATTTGCTGGCGGTCAAAGCCACCCCTGACGCGCGCAACGGCCAAATCGTGGTTGCGCGTTTGGGTGAAGAGGTCACGGTCAAGCGCTTTCAAAGATCGCCCCAAGGCATTGCCCTGCACCCCGAAAACCCAGACTTTTCCACCATCCATGTCCAGCCTGGCGAGCCTTTTCAAATCGAAGGCTTGGCCGTTGGCCTGATTCGCAACCAGTTTTAAACACAGGAGCACCTCATGAATCTCTCATCCAGCCCCTTGAGTACTTACAACCGTCCTTTGCGCGTGGTGCACGTGGCCGAGGACCAACGTCAGCCACGCCACACCGCAGGCCGCATGGTCATTTCAGGCCGCATGGCCGATGTCTGCGCCGAACTCGACCGCCTCATCGCCTTGGAAAACCGCATCAACCCTTACCCTAACTGAGCTTACTTATTAGCGGCCATCAGGCTGGTCATCAATTCATTGTTGGCCTTGCGGTCGGCCAATATGCGTTGCATGTGAGGATTGGTGGCCAAATGTTGGCTGTAGGCTTTCACGGGCAAAGCGGCCAACAAGTCCTCGCCCAACACCAGCTTGCTGGCGGTCACAGCCAAAGGCAAGTGAAAGGCGGCGGCACAGTCGGCCAACGTGAATGCATCCCCTGCCACATAGGGTGAAAATTTGGCCAAACTGGCAAAAGCAGCAACGCTTTTGGTCAAGTGCTTGCGAACCCTGTCCTTGGTTTCTTCGCTCACCTGACCACCAAAAAAGGCTTGGGGGTACAACTGGCGCACCACCAGTTCAATGTGCAATTCCAAATAAACAATCAACTCCCGCACCTTGGCGGCCTTCAATGGATCTGCGGGCAATAAAGGATGCTCGGGATAAGCCGCCTCGATGTATTCGGCACAAGCCATGGATTCAGAAACAGGACCCTCAGGCGTTTCTAAAAAAGGCACTTTACCCATAGGCGAGCGCGCGATCAATTTGGGGTGGGTGTTGCCGGTCCACACCAACTCTTCTTCAAATGGAACGCCCTTTTCCAGCAATTGCAGTTTGAGTTTGTTGTAGTAGTTGCTGACTGCAAATCCGCAGAGCTTGAGTGTCATGATGTCTCCTGTGTGTGTTTTTGGGCCATTCTGTCACAGGCCACCAGGCCAAGGGGTGCGCCATAATCAAACGTTATGACGACAAGTTTTCAACAAATTGGTGTGGTGGGTGCAGGTGCCATGGGTCAGGGCATCGCCCAAATAGCAACCCAAGCCCAAGCGCAAGTTCTGGTGTTTGATG
>JBDKLR010000082.1:0-7640 GCA_039795515.1 Pseudomonadota bacterium
GTCCACCGCTTTGGCGTGGTTCAGGGCGAACGCACGGGTTTGCAGCGGCTCCAGGACTTGCATGGCCACGCGGTTTTCCAAGGCCAGTTTGTCCCTTGCGGCCAACTCGGCGAGTGGCGCGATCCAGAGCACTTGGCCCAACTGCTGCTGACCCAGTCCCTTGGTTTGCAAAATGGTGTGCAAGGCTTGGTCCCAAGGCACATCGAGCAAACGCAAACTCAATTGACCGCTCACACTGTCGGCCACCACCAGGTTGCGGCCGCTGAAATCAGCGATCAATTGCAAAGCGGCGCGCAACTCGATGTTTTGAAACTGCATGGTGATGGGTTTGCCAGTGAACACGGGTTCGCTGGATTGCGCCAAAGCGCTGCCACATGCCGCCCACAAGACCTGCGCCAAGAGCCAACGTTTCATGGAGACCCCTTGTCTGGGAAACGGGTGGTTTGCATTTGCCACTGACCCACCGCGTTGACATGCCATTCACGCAACAGCAAATGGTCTGATGCGATCTGCACCACCTCGCCAAAGTCCTGCCCCATGGCCTGACCGACATGCACCTGGCGTATTTGCCCTGCATGGGCCACCAAGGCTTGTGTCGCCCCTGCTTGCTGCAACATGCCCAGCCATCGCAGGTTTGACAGAGGAACACCCCGCAAAGCGCCTGCTGCGGCATGCTGCGCGGAACGCGGCAACACCATGCGCAAGCCCTGCTCGTCGAATGGGTTGTGCAACACATCGTCGGTGCTGGTGTTGGGTGGTGGCCAAGACACCTTCATGGCTTCAGCCGGCAGAGGCACCGCGGCTTTGTTCGGCGCGGGATGTGAAGAGACGGTTGCATGTGCGGACCGCGCGGTCCAAGTGACATTGAGTTGGAGGTGCCCCGTCTCTGGCAAGACGCTCAGTTCGAAAGCGTCGATGGCGTGATGCGGATGACTTTGCGGCAAGCGTTGCCAAGCGGCCTGCACATAGGACCAAGGCCCCACCCACACGGTGCTGTTCTCGTCCAAAGAGGCCGGTGCTTGCAAACCGTGCTCGCGGGCCAACAAGACCCAATGCGTGCGGATGCTGCTGTCTTCCCCAGGGGATGGCCCCGATTGCCAGGCCGGCAGGTCCATGCCTGAGGGATGGGCTTGACTTTGCAAGGCAGCCACCAACTGTTGATGCGCTTGCAACTGGGTTTGCAGTTGCGCCATGTGGGTCTGCCAAGCGATGGCGTCTTCTTCGGCGGTCGATTGCGATTGCCAAGCCTCTTGTGAATACAGGGCGGAGATGCCCGCTGTCAACAACAGGCCCAACAACACCAGCACCAGCGCTTGCGCAGATGCTGGCCATGCATGCAACACATGCCAATGGCTGCGCCATTGCGGCCATGGCGAACGCCAAGCCCGGCTCATGAACCGCCACCAACTTGCTTGGACAAACCAAAGCGGTGTTGACGTACCGCCCAGCCATTCATGTCTCGCCAAACCGCAGGCTGCCAATCGCTGCGCTGGGCTTGCAGCGGCTCTTGCCACGCTTGCAAATGCGCGGCGCTGATGGCCCAACCCGTGAGTTGCAATTGCTGTTCACGCCAAACCATGCGTTCGAGTTGCACACCCCGGGGCGGTGTCTTCATCACCTGATGCAGCACACGCCAAGCTTGGTGCTGGGTCTCTTGCCATTGCCCCCACTGGGCCTGAACCCGAGATGCCTCTTGCTGTCGTTTGGCCCACAAGGGCGCGTCCACCAGCGCTGCTTGCATCTGGTCCACCTGGGTTTGCCAAGCTTGACGTTGTGACCGATGCTGCTGCCAAGCTTGGTCCAGTTGATGATCCAAGCCCAGCACGACCAACAGACTGCCCAGCACACACAGCGCCAAACCCCAGCGCCAGCGACGCAGGGATTGTTGACGCGAGCGTTCGCGCCAAGGCAACAAATTGAATGCACTGGTGTTCATGGCATCACCACCCCCAAGGCCAAGCCACCCAAGACCGCTTGTTGATGCGCCGACAGACTGGACTCGGGCCAAGGCAAGACCGGTATTGCGGACTGTTGCGCGCAATGGTGCTGCCAACGCGCATCGGCTTGCCAGGGCGGTTCCAGCCGCACCAGGCGCAAGCCTGCGGAGCGACACCATTGTTCGCAGGCCTGCACCCAGGCACGCGACGTGGCCACCACCTCCACCGTTTGCTGGGGTTGGGCTTGCATCGCAGCTTGCAACCAGGCTGGGCCATGCGATTTGCCAGGATCCTGTTTGGGCTGGGCGGCGGGTTGAAAATCCCAGATGGCTTCGCTGACCGGCCACGGCAGTGCCGAAGCGAGCTTGGCTTGTATTTGCCCATGCATTTGCGGGGGTGACAAACCGGGTTCGAGTTGCAAGTTCAGGCGATGCAGTTGCGACTCCGGCACGGCCAGCGCCAAAGCCTGTGCTTGGAAACCACTGCGAAGCCGCGCCATGCGCAGCACAGACAGATCTGGCCAAGCATGCGACAAAGCATGCTGTTGCTCGCGCGCACCCATTGCTTGCCAATGCCAAGCCTGCACTGCACCACCCTGGTTGGGCTGACGCTGACTTTGTGACAAGCCCAATCCTTGATCGGTCCACAGCAAACCCAAACCGCGGCGCGGAGAGCGAGAAAGGTGCAACCAGTTCATGCGCTGTTCCTTGTAGAAAGTGACGATGCACAGGTTGTAAAAGCGCCCGACGGTTGTTGGTGAAAGTCCAACTGCCGTTTTTTTTACAATGCGCTCAACTCTTCCCAACCTGGCCATCAGCGCCAAACCCACCCCATGCCCCCAACCCCAACCCCTGCAGAGCCCAGCAAAGCAGAGACCAACGCCTCGGCTGCCAACAATTTGTGGCGGGTGCTGGGCAGTTTTTTCTTGTGGTTCGTGGGCTTGTCTGCCGCGGGTGTCACTGCGGTGCTGTTGCTCGTGGGTGTGGCTTTGGCCATGGCCTACCCCCAGTTGCCTGATATTTCGGAATTGGCCGATTACCGACCCAAGTTGTCCATGCGGGTGTTTTCAGTCGAAGGCAAGGTGATTGGAGAGTTTGGTGAAGAGCGCCGCAAACTCATTCCGTTCAAAGACATTCCTGCTGTGGTGAAAAACGCGGTGCTCTCCATTGAAGACGCGCGCTTTTACCAGCACGGCGGCGTCGATTACATCGGCTTGGCCCGCGCCAGCTTGGCCAACGTGGGGCGCGCCAAAAGCCAAGGCGCTTCCACCATCACCATGCAGGTGGCGCGCAATGTCTACCTGTCCTCTGAAAAAACCTTCACGCGCAAAATTTACGAGTTGCTGCTGACCTACAAGCTCGAACACCTGCTGAGCAAAGACCAGATTTTTGAGATCTATTTGAACCAAATTTTCTTGGGGCACCGCGCCTACGGTTTCGCCGCAGCGGCTGAAACCTACTTTGGCAAACCCATCCAATCGCTGAGCATCGCGGAAGCGGCCATGTTGGCGGGTTTGCCCAAAGCGCCTTCGGCCTACAACCCGATCAACAACCCCAAGCGCGCTCGTTCACGACAGCTCTACATCATCGAGCGCATGCAAGACAACGGCTTCATCACCGCCGAGCAAGCTGTCACAGCCAAAGCCGAAGAACTCAAGATCCGCACCGTCAATACCAACACCAGCACCCATGCGGAATACGCGGCAGAGATGGCGCGCCAACTCATGTTTGTCCAATATGGTCCTGACATCTACACGCGCGGCTTGAATGTCTACACCACGATCAAGGCCGAGGACCAGGAAGTGGCCTACCAAGCCCTGCGTCGTGGCATCTTGGATTACGAGTTGCGACAGGTCTACCGTGGCCCTGAAAAATTCATCACCTTGCCCACCGATCCGCGTGAACGCGAGGACGACATCGACGAGGCCCTGATTGAAGCGGGCGACAAGGGCGATTTGTTGGCTGCCGTGGTGCTGGAAGCCGCACCCAAAAAAGTGCGTGTGATGCGACAAAACAGCGAAGAGTTGGAAATCACTGGCGACGGCTTGAAACCGGTGCAATCGGGCTTGTCCGACAAAGCACCACCCCACATCAAACTGCGCCCTGGTGCGGTGGTGCGGGTGAGCAAAACCGCCAAAGGCGAATGGGCGCTGACCCAGCTGCCGGAGGTCGAAGGCGCGTTTGTGGCGCTCGATCCGCGCGATGGTGCGATTCGCTCCTTGGTGGGTGGCTTTGATTTTGAAAAAAACAAATTCAACCACGTGACCCAAGCCTGGCGTCAACCCGGTTCGAGTTTCAAACCCTTCATTTACTCGGCGGCTTTGGAAAAAGGCTTCACACCGACCACCATGGTCAACGACGCGCCCTTGTTCTTTGACGCGAGCGTCACCGGCAGCCAAGCCTGGGAGCCGAAAAATTACGATGGCAAGTTCGAAGGCGTGATGCCTTTGAAAACCGCTTTGGCCAAATCCAAAAACATGGTGTCGATCCGCATCTTGCAAGCCGTGGGGGCACAAAACGCGCAAGAGTGGATCAGCCGTTTTGGTTTTGATCCGGACAAACACCCGCCTTACTTGACCATGGCCTTGGGCGCTGGCTCGGTCACCCCGATGCAAGTGGCGCTGGGCTACTCGGTGTTTGCCAACGGTGGTTACCTGGTCAAACCGTATCTGATCACCAAGGTGACCGATCCTTTGGGCAAAGTGCTCTCCAGTTACACCCCGATCGAATTGGATGAACGCGCACGCGCGATTGAACCGCGCAACGCTTTTGTCATGAGCCATTTGTTGCAAGAGGTGACCCGCGCAGGCACCGCCGCCAAAGCACAACAGGTGTTGAAGCGCAATGACATCTATGGCAAAACCGGCACCACCAACGACTCGATGGACGCTTGGTTTGCCGGCTACAACCCCACCCTCGCCGCCGTCACCTGGATTGGCTACGACACCCCGCGCAAACTGGGTGACCGGGAAACCGGTGGTGGTTTGAGCTTGCCGGTGTGGATCAGCTACATGCAACACGCCTTGAAAAACACACCGATCACCCCCATGCCCGTGCCGGCTGGCGTGGTGCATGAGGCCAACGATTGGTATTTCGAGGAATACAACCACAGCAGCGGTGTCTCCAGCCTGGGGCTGGATGGCAAGCCTGCCGAGACCGAGTCGCCGGACGCGGAAAAGAAAAAAATCCTGGACCTGTTCAAGGAGTGAAGCGCAAGGCCACGCCTGTTTGGGCGCTGGCGTCTTGGCTCAATTGCTGCCAAAACTCCCCTTGGCCTTTGGTGTCTTGCCAATGCTGGCCGTCGAATCGGTAGTGGTAGCCGCCGCTTTTGGCCGCCAACCAGACCTCTTGCAAGGGTTTTTGCAAGTTCACAATGATTTGGCTGCGGTTGGCGAAAGTCAGTGTGATCATGCCGCCCACCCGTTGGTTGTCGATGTCGTTGTCCGCGTCGTCGTTCAAGCGGTCACAGGCGGCCTCCAGGCTTTGCAACAGGGCTTCGGCGTGGTTCAAAAATTCAAGGTCGGTCATGGTGTCTGGTCGGGTTGAAGGCTGGGCGGCGCCACGAGTGGCGGGCCTGGAGGCGCTGGGTACAATTTCAGCAATGAAAAAACAGATTCTAGGCAGCCTGCTGGTCCTGCTCTGCGGCATGGCCATGTTGCTGAGCGGATGTGGGCAAAAAGGTGATTTGTTCATCCCCAACGACCCTGAAGCCAAAGACCGCGCGCAGTTCCCCCAAGTCTTGTTACCCCCCACACCATGACCACACCCACCTTGCCTGGTGCGCCTTTTTTGGCCTACCGTGACAACGCCTTGCACCTGGAAAACCTGTCGCTGCAAGCGCTGGCCCAAACACATGGCACGCCCTTGTTTGTGTATTCCAAGGCGGCCATGTTGGCGGCCTTGGCGGCTTATCAGCGGGCTTTCCAAGGCCGTCAAGCCAAGGTGCACTACGCCATGAAAGCCAATTCCTCGTTGGGCGTGTTGCAGGTGTTTGCCCAAGCCGGGTGCGGTTTTGACATCGTTTCAGGCGGTGAACTGCACCGCGTGCTGGCCGCTGGCGGCCGCGCCCAGGATGTGATTTTTTCAGGCGTGGGCAAAAGCCGCGCCGAAATGCAACTGGCTTTGGAAGCCGGCATCGCCTGCTTCAATGTCGAGAGCGAAGCCGAGTTGGATGTGTTGAATCAAGTGGCGCTGGCTTGCGGCAAGGTAGCCCCCATCAGCATTCGCGTCAACCCCAATGTCGACCCAAAAACGCACCCCTATATTTCCACCGGCCTCAAAGGCAACAAATTTGGCGTGGCGCAAGAACGCACCTTGCAGGCTTATCAACACGCGGCATCCTTGCCTGGCTTGAAGGTGGTGGGCATTGACTTCCACATTGGCTCGCAAATCACCACCAGCGAGCCCTATTTCGATGCCATGGACAAGTTGCTGGATCTGGTGGCGCAGATCGAAGCCGCAGGCATTCCCATCCACCACTTGGATTTTGGGGGTGGCCTGGGCATCGACTACAACGGCGACACGCCACCTGCCGCCGATGCCTTGTGGGCACAAATGCTGGCCCGCCTGGACGCGCGCGGATTTGGCGATCGACAACTGATGATCGAACCCGGTCGCTCACTGGTGGGCAACGCCGGGGTGTGCCTGACCGAGGTGCAGTTCATCAAACCTGGCGAGCAAAAGAACTTTTGCATCGTTGACGCCGCCATGAACGATTTGCCCCGACCCGCCATGTACCAAGCGTTTCACCAAATCGTGCCGCTGCAGCCGCGTGCCGGTGACGCCACGGTCTATGACGTGGTGGGACCGGTGTGTGAAAGCGGTGACTGGATTGGTCGTGACCGCGCGTTGCAGGTGCAAGCCGGTGACACCCTGGCGGTGTTGTCAGCAGGCGCATATTGCATGAGCATGGCCAGCAACTACAACACCCGTGGTCGACCCGCCGAGGTGTTGGTGGACGGCGCGACGGCGCATGTGATTCGCCAGCGTGAAACGGTGCAAGACCAAATGCGGGGCGAGCAGTTGCGCCCCTGAGTCGGCTCAACGCTGCCGCCACCACCATACGCGCCAAGCCATGAGCGCGCTCAAAAGAGCGGCATACACCCAGACCTCGGCAAAATTGTTTTTGCCCGTGCGCATCCAGAAAAAATGCAGCACTGCCAACAAAGCAACCGCATACACCAAGCGGTGCAACATTTGCCAACGACGCCCGCCCAGCCAACGCAAGGCCCGGTTGTTGGAAGTCATGGCCAGCGGGCACATCAACACAAAAGCACTGAAGCCCAACCAAATGAACGGGCGCTTCAGGATGTCGCGCCAGATGTCGTCCAGCACCATGCCTTGGTCGAACCAGGCATAACACAGCATGTGCAGCAAGGCATAAACAAAAGTGGCCACGCCCACGGTTCGGCGCAGTCGCAGCAAACCTGGCGCATTCAAAACCACTCGCAATGGGGTGATCGCCAACACCAGGCACAGGCCGCGCAAGGTCCAATCGCCCGTTTGCCGGGTCAGGGCTTCAGCGGGGTTGGCACCCAACAAGTCATGGAAGGCGGCGTAGACCAACCAGGCCATGGGCCACGCCAACAAGAACATCAACACGGGTTTGGCCCATGGGGACAACAAGGCGTTGCGCCAGTTCATGGGTGGTTCAAAAGTTTTTGGCCAGGTTCATGCCCGCGTAAAGCTGGCCCACTTGGGCTTC
>JBDKLR010000083.1:0-7757 GCA_039795515.1 Pseudomonadota bacterium
CTCCAAAATTTTCACGGTGCAATGTGGTTTGCAAAACCGCCTCATAAAACGCTTGGGCACGAGGCATATCACTCACGGGAATCTCAAACCAATCGATCACTTGTTTCATGTTGTCCATCCTTGAAATGTGCGCAGACCGTCTGCGCACTGACAAGGACTTTGCCTGAGGGGTACTGACAACGGGGTGTCAGCAATACATGAATATTGGATCTTTTTGTATATGAGCCTTCTAAAGAAGCCAGTTGACTTCCCATTCATCAGATCGGCCAATAGATTTCGAAACGTCTTACTCCCTGACTTCACCCGCCCCCAAGACCACGTACTTCAGTGACGTCAGGCCCTCGATGCCCACTGGTCCACGCGCATGGAACTTGTCGGTGGAGATACCGATCTCTGCACCTAAACCATATTCGAAACCATCGGCAAAGCGGGTGCTGGCATTGATCATCACGCTGGCCGAATCCACCTCACGGGTGAAGCGTTGCCCGTGCACATGGTTCAAGGTCAGGATGGCGTCGGTGTGGTGGCTGCTGTAATGGTTGATGTGGGCAATGGCCGCGTCCAAACCGTCCACCACCTTGATGCTGATGATCGGTGCCAAGTACTCCTCGAACCAATCTTGCTCGGTGGCGTCTTTCAACACCGCGCCTTTCACATTCGCCAGCAGCGCTTTGCTCTCGGCACAGCAGCGCATCTCCACGCCTTTGTCGGCAAACACTTGACCAATGCGTGGCAAGAACGCCGCGGCCACGCCACGCGCCACTAGCAAGCTCTCTGTCGCGTTGCAAGGGCTGTATTTCTGGGTTTTGGCGTTGTCCACGACTGTCAACGCCATGTCCAAATCACAGGGATCGTCCACATAGGTGTGGCAATTGCCATCCAGGTGTTTGATGACGGGCACTTTGGCATCTTGGCTGATGCGCTCGATCAAGCCCTTGCCACCACGCGGAATGATGACGTCCACATAGGCAGGCATGGCGATCAGCTCGCCCACAGCAGCGCGGTCGGTGGTGGGCACGAGTTGCACCGCGTCGGGTGGCAAACCTGCGGCTTGCAAGGCCTGTTGCACCAAGTTCGCCAATGCGGTGTTCGAGGCCAAGGCTTCCGAACCACCGCGCAAGATGCAAGCGTTACCACTCTTGATGGCGAGCGACGCGGCTTCGATGGTGACGTTGGGTCGGCTCTCGTAAATCATGCCAAACACACCAATCGGCACCCGCATTTGGCCCACACGAATGCCGCTGGGCTGCTGGGTCATGCCGCTGATGCTGCCAATGATGTCGGGCATGGTGGCGAGCTGCTCACAACCCACGGCGCAGGTTTCCAAAATCGGGGCGCTGAGCTTCAAACGGTCCAGCATCGGGCCATCCAAGCCGTTGGCTTTGGCGCGTGTCAGGTCTTCTTGGTTGGCCTTCACCAAAGCGGTGGTTTCTTGACGCAGCAATGCGGCCAGTTGTCGCAAGGCGGCGCTTTTCGAGGCGGCGCTGGCTTTGGCCATGGCGGCAGAAGCGGTTTTGGCTTGCTGGCCCAGGGCCTGCATCAGTTCGGGGATGTTGTGCGCGTTCATGCGCCGATTTTGGCAGAGATGCCCGCCACGCATCAGCGCGGGTTGCAGGCCTTGCTCAGCATCAGCGCCAGGCGCGACAAAGCTTGCCAGTTGTCGCTGGGCCAGGTGGGCAACTTCAGGCCTTTGACAATGCCATCCACCTGGTGTGCGCTTTGCAGCAAGCGCTCCAAAGTGGCGACACTGAGTTGGGGCAACACACGCTCGAACAAACGTTCTTTGTGGCCCCATACGCGTTGCTCGCGCAGCACCTGCGGCAGCGGCCGGCCTGCGGACACCGCGTCTTTCACCCGTTTCAAGCTGCGAATGTCTTCGGCCAAGGTGTAATGCACCAACACCTCGGCCACGCCCTCGGCTTGCAAGCCATCGAGCATGCGTTGCACCCGCGCGTGCTGGCCGGCCAACACCGATTCGGTGAGTTTGAACACGTCATAACGCGCCACATTCAACACGGCGCGCTCAATGTCCTCGAACGACAACTCACCCGCAGGATAGAGCAAACCCAGTTTTTGAATTTCTTGGTGCGCGGCGAGCAAATGACCCTCCACCCGGTCGGCAAAAAACTGCAAGCTGCGCTGGCCTTCTTCGCCCTCTCGCACCCGCTGCTGCTGTTGTGCCAATCGCTGCGCAATCCATTCGGGCAATGCACGCCGCTCTACGGGATCGAGTTGCACCGTGATGCCATGCGCCTCCAGGGCCATGAACCAACCGCTGGACTTGCTGGCCTTGTCCAAACGCGGCAGCAACACCAACACCAACACACCGTCATTGCCAGGCGCGTCCTCGGCGATGCGCTGCAAAGCCACGCTGCCTTCTTTGCCCGGTTTGCCCGATGGAATACGCAGATCCAACAGCATCTTGTCAGCGAACAAACTCATGGAAGCGCCGGCCGCTTGCACCTCCCCCCAATCGAAATGCGCGCCTGCCACGGTGAACACATGGCGTTCGGTGTAGCCTTGGCTGCGGGCGGCTTGGCGTATCGAATCGGCCGCTTCTTGTTGCAACAAGGGCTCGTCACCATGCAAGCAGTACAAGCTGCGCAAACCCTTGCTCAGGTGCTCTTGCAGGCGACCGCTGGCAACTTGCATGGGGATCAGAGTTGCCGCAAAGCGCCCAAGCGGCGCAAGACCTGCTGCACGATGTCCGAGCGCATGTCGCGGTAGAGCAATTGCTCCTCGGATTCTTTGGAGAGCGCGGCGCTCTCGTTGAAGCTGATATCGCGCTCTTGCACCAACTCGGTGTCAGGAATCAACTCGTACCCTTCGCGGGTACGCAAGCGAAAACGCACACGAAAGCGCAACTGGAACTCGCGCACCGCGCCCGTGGACGTGCGGCTCAAAATGACCTTTTCTGGGGACTCGGCCAGCAACTCAAAGATGACATCGGCGCGCTCCACTTCCCTGGGGTCGTTGATCACCTCCACCTTGCCCGAAGCCGCGATGTTGCGCTTGAGTTCTTGCCCAAAGAGTGAGTTTTCAGGCAAGCCGCTGTAGAGGGTTTTGAAAGGGTAATCCGGCGCTTTGCGCAACTCGAACCCACACGCCGACAAGAGCAACAGACCACTGCCTGCACCCAGACGCCACAAAGCTTGACGGCGACTGTTGAGAGTTTGCAAAGGTTTGTTCATCACAACACCAAGTTGACCAGACGACCAGGCACCACAATGATTTTTTTCGGGGCAGCACCCTGGGCCTGTTTCTGGAAAGCCTCGCTGGCCAAGGCCGCGTGCTCGATGTCTTCTTTGCTGGCGGTGGCGGGCACGGCGATAGACCCGCGCAATTTGCCGTTGACTTGCAACATGAGCTCGATTTCATCGCGCAGCAAAGCGGCCTCGTCCACGCTGGGCCAAGCTGTATCCAACAAATCGCCTGCTCTGGCCACATAGCCCAACTCGGCCCACAAGTACGCACTGATGTGGGGACACGCGGGGTAGAGGGTGCGCAGCAGGACAGACACCCCTTCGCACAACACCGCTTGGTCTCCAGGGCTGCCATCGGGCTTGAAGTCATCCAAAGCGTTGAGCAGTTTCATGCAGCCCGACACCACGGTGTTGTATTGCATGCGCTCATAGTCGAAGCTGACTTGCTTGAGTGTCAGGTGCACATCGCGTCGCAGATCAGCGGCTTGTTTGCGGCAAGCGGCTTGGCTGAGATCACCAGCCGTGGCGGCTTTCAACATGGCCTCGTGCTTGTGGGCGAATTGCCAAATTCTGCGCAGAAAACGGAAACTGCCTTCCACCGCCGCGTCGTTCCACTCCAGCGTGGCTTCGGGGGGGGCGGTGAACATGGTGTACAGACGCGCCGTGTCGGCACCATAGCGCTCGATCAGGTCTTGCGGGTCCACGCCATTGTTCTTGGACTTGGACATGGTGCCCACGCCTTCATAGTCGATGGCGGTGCCCACCGGCAACAAGCCGTCGCTGCTCTCGGCGGGGTTTTTCAACTTCGCGCCGATCACCTTGCCGCCGTCATCCAACACATGTTCGACATCGTGCGGCCAAAAATAATCTTTGCCACCCTTGGCGGTGCGGCGCGAGTAAATGTGGTTGAGCACCATGCCCTGGGTGAGCAGTTTGGTGAAGGGTTCGTCCACTTTCACCAAGCCCAAATCGCGCATCACCTTGGTCCAAAACCGGGCGTACAAGAGATGAAGAATCGCGTGTTCGATGCCGCCGATGTACTGGTCCATGCCGCTGCCGCCCGTGGCTTTGCCAGCCTCGCGCATCCAGTACTGCGTGCCCTCGGCCACCATGGCGTCGGTGTTGGTCGGGTCGCAATAGCGCATGAAATACCAACTCGAATCAACAAAGGTGTCCATGGTGTCGGTTTCACGTCGCGCAGGTTGGCCGCAAGTGGGGCACACCACACCCGCGTGAAAACCTTCATGCTTGTGCAGGGGGTTGCCCGAGCCATCTGGGATGCAGTCTTGCGGCAACACCACCGGCAGGTCTTTCTCAGGCACGGGCACTGCACCATGCGTGTCGCAATGGATGATGGGAATCGGCGTGCCCCAATAACGTTGGCGGCTCACGCCCCAATCGCGCAAACGCCAAGTGGTTTTTTTCTCACCCAAGCCTTTGGCTTGCAACAAGTCGGCCACTTTGTTCACCGCGTCTTTGAAGTGCAAGCCATCGAGCGCACCGGAGTTGACGCAAACACCGTCTTTGGTGGCGTAACCGTCTTGCCATGCTGTGGCATCAAAAGCCTGGTCCTTGACGGACACCACCTGCTGGATCAGCAAGTTGTATTTGAGGGCAAAAGCAAAATCGCGTTCGTCATGCGCCGGCACACCCATCACTGCGCCATCCCCATAGGACATGAGCACATAGTTGCCAACCCAGACAGGCACTTGCGCGCCCGTGAGCGGGTGCGTCACATGCAAGCCCGTGGGCATGCCCACCTTGTCCTTCACCGCCAGCTCTGCTTCGGTCGTGCCACCCTCTTTGCATGCTTCCAAGAAGGCTACCAATTCCGGGTTGGTGGCGGCGGCATGCAGCGCCAAGGGATGTTCAGGTGCGACCGCGCAAAACGTCACGCCCATGATGGTGTCGGCACGCGTCGTGAACACGTACATTCGACCGCCTTGGATGAGGCCCTCTGCACCCTGGATGTCGTGGGTGAATGCAAAACGCACACCCTCGCTCTTGCCAATCCAGTTTTCCTGCATCAAACGCACTTTGTCGGGCCAACCGTTCAAAGTGGCTTTGGGGTTGCCCACTTGCACATGGTCCAACAATTCTTGGGCGTAGTCGGTGATCTTCAAGTAGTAACCAGGGATCTCGCGCTTTTCGACCACCGCACCGGTGCGCCAACCTTTGCCATCGATCCCTTGTTCGTTGGCCAACACCGTTTGGTCCACCGGGTCCCAGTTGACCACCTGGGTTTTGCGATAGGCGATGCCTTTTTCCAGCATCTTCAAAAACAACCACTGGTTCCACTTGTAATAACTCGCATCGCAGGTGGCCACTTCACGCGACCAGTCGATGGCCAAGCCCATGGCCTGCATCTGCTTTTTCATGTAAGCGATGTTTTCGTAGGTCCATTTGGCCGGGGGCACGCCGTTTTTCAACGCCGCGTTCTCCGCCGGCAAACCAAACGCGTCCCAACCCATGGGCATCAACACGTTGTAACCCTTCATGCGCAAATGGCGCGTGAGCATGTCGTTGATGGTGTAGTTGCGCACGTGGCCCATGTGCAACTTGCCGCTGGGGTAAGGCAACATGGAGCAGGCGTAGTACTTGGGTCGGCTCTGGTCTTCGGTGACGCGGTAGACGTCTTTGGCGGACCACTCGGCGCGGACCGCCGCTTCAACGTCTTGGGGGGTGTAGGTGTCGTGCATGAGGCTCAGTCAATGGCCCCTGCAGCCGTCAGGGGCGCAGGGACGAGGTAGGTGATTGGATTTTAGGCGCTGGCGTTTGCACCGCCAGGGACACATTGCGCAACTGGGATTTCTGAATTTCAGCCATCACCTCCGCCACACGGCCATAGGGCACATGCTGATCGGCCTGCAGCTGCACCTCGGTGTGGGGCTGGGTTTGGGCCTGCAGATCCAGGGCTGTGGCGAGTTGGTTCAACGCCATGGTTTGCCCTTGCAAATGCAATTGGCCTTGGTCGTCAATGGTCACCACCAAGGTGCCGCCCTGGCTGGCGGTGGGGGCGGCGTCGACAGATGGGAGGTCCATGTGCAAAGCGCTGTTCAACAACGGCGCCGTGATGATGAAAATGACCAGCAGCACCAGCATCACATCGACCAAGGGTGTGACATTGATCTCGCTCATCGGTTGCGAGGGCTGGCTGGGGTCGAATTCGCCAAAGGCCATGGGTGGATTCAGGCTTGGCTGGCCATGGCCCGCAAGTCAAAGGCCAGACCATCGAGGGCTTGGTCCAAGCGGGCCAAACGCCGCCCCATGAGGTTGTAGGCCATGACCGCCGGAATGGCCACCGCCAAACCCGCCGCGGTCATCACCAAAGCCTCACCCACAGGCTGGGCGACTTTGTCCAAGGTGTAGGAGCTGGCACCGGCCAACTGTGTGAGCGCGTGAAAAATACCCCACACGGTGCCCAACAAGCCGACAAAAGGCGCGGTGGCCCCGATGGTGGCCAAGCCATCTTGCCCAGCGTGCAAACGTTGGCGACAAACCTGCAAAGCATCCCGCAAACGGCCGGTCAGCTGGTCATGGGTTGAGGCCTTGGCTGCCAATCCACCCGCTTGTCGCTGTTGTGCGGCTTGCAACAAGCCACCAAACAACTGCCAACGATCGCTGGCCGTCCATTGCGCTTGGGCCTGGTCCCAATCCGAGGCTTGCAACAACCAGGCTTTGCAAGCGGCCAGGTCTTGCACGGCGACCCTGAGCAACCAGGTTTTGTAAAGAATGGTGATCCAACTGATCACGGACATGAGCAACAAGACCACGGCCACCCCGCGCGTGAGGGCGTCACCAGTGAACAAGCGCTCCAAGTGGTTCATGCCATGGCGCGTATGGCTTCCAAGCCCAGCACATCGAACATGTCGAACAAGCCCTTGGGTTGCTTGGCCAAGAAGCGAACCGCCCGCAAACTGCCTTGGGCATAAGTGCTGCGACTGGAGGACTTGTGTGTGATTTCAATGCGCTCACCCTCGGTGGCGAACATCACTGTGTGGTCACCGACGATGTCGCCACCACGAATGGTGGAAAAACCAATGCTGTTGGCCACGCGTGCGCCGGTGTGACCGTAACGCTCGTAGACCGCGCAATCTTTCAAATGACGGCCTTGGGCTTGGGCGATCACTTCGCCCATTTTCAAGGCCGTGCCCGAGGGCGCATCCACCTTGTGTTTGTGGTGCGCCTCGATGATTTCAATGTCGTACCCGTTGGACAAGGCTTTGGCGGCCATCTCCAACAACTTGAGGGTGACATTCACGCCCACGCTCATGTTGGGCGCCAACACGATGGCGATGTCTTGGCTCGCCGCTTCAATCTCGGCCTTTTGCGCATCGCTGAAACCGGTGGTGCCGATCACCATTTGCACACCTCTTTGGCGGCACACAGCCAAGTGCTGCATGGTGCCTTCTGGCCGGGTGAAATCGATCAGCACCTGGGCGTTTTGCAAGCCTTGCGTGAGGTCTGCACCAATCAGCACACCGCTGGGTTGACCCAAAAACGCCGTGGCATCGGTGCCCAGATGGGGTGAAGCGGCGATATCCAAGGCCCCGC
>JBDKLR010000084.1:0-5368 GCA_039795515.1 Pseudomonadota bacterium
CAATTCATTTTTGTCGACACACCGGGTTTTCAAACCGCGCATGGCAATGCCTTGAACCGCTCGCTCAACAAAACCGTGTTGGGCGCGGTCGGTGATGTGGACCTGGTGTTGTTCGTGGTGAATGCGGGCAGTTTTGCCTTGGCCGACGCCAAGGTGATGGCGCTGTTGAGCAAAAACATCCCCGCCATGTTGGTCGCCAACAAGCTGGACAAAGTGCACCGGCGCGAAGAACTCGCCCCCTGGCTGCGCGACATGCAAAGCCGCCATGCGTTTGCCGAATTCGTGCCCATGTCGGCCAAGAACCCGAAAGACATCGAACGCCTGTTGGTGCAGTGCGAAAAATACCTGCCCGAGCAGCCTTGGTGGTACAGCGAAGATGAACTCACCGACCGCAGTGAAAAGTTTTTGGCCAGTGAAATCATCCGCGAAAAACTGTTTCGCTTGACCGGTGACGAGTTGCCCTACACCTCCACGGTCATCATCGACAAGTTCACCGAAGAGCCCGGTAAAACCGTGTCGCGCATGGTGCGCATCGCCGCCACCATCATCGTCGAGCGCGATGGCCACAAAGCCATGGTGATTGGCGACAAGGGCGAGCGTTTGAAACAAATCGGCACCATGGCCCGCCAAGAGTTGGAAAAACTCATGGACGCCAAGGTGTTTTTGGAGTTGTGGGTGAAGGTGCGTTCGGGTTGGGCCGACGATGAAGCGCGGGTGCGCAGCTTTGGCTACGAGTAGGTCCCAGGTCCAGCGGGTGCTGGACGAGCCTGGTTTTGTGATTCACCACTACGACTGGAGTGAATCCAGCCGCATCCTGGAAGTGTTCACCCGCCACCACGGTCGCGTGGCCTTGGTGGCCAAAGGGGCCAAGCGGCCCACCTCCAGCCTGCGCCCGGTGTTGTTACCGCTGCAACCTTTGTTGCTTTGCTATGGCGGTGAGGGGGAAATACGCACCCTCAAAAGCGCGGAATGGGCCGGTGGGCATGTCATGCCCAGTGGCGAGGCGCTGCTCTCGGGCTATTACTTGAACGAGTTGTTGTTGCGCTTGCTCGCGCGTGACGACCCACATGCGGCTTTGTTCGACACCTACCGCCAAACCGTGAAGGTGCTGGCCAGCGGTTTGGACAACACCACCGCGCCTTTGCTGCGCGCCTTCGAATTGCTGCTGTTGCGCGACATTGGTTTCTTGCCTGATTTGGCTCTGCAAACCATGACCTTGCAGCCCCTCGCGACAGACAAGCGCTATGGTTTGGTGGCCGAAGGTGGCTTGGGCTTGGTGAGCGAAGGCCTGAGCTTGCTGGGCGGGCAATGGTTGCAATTGCAAACCGCTTTGGATGGGGATGAGCCGCTGACAGACCTGCTGCGGGTCTGTGCCGAATGGCCCAGTGAAGAACGTGCCGCTTTGCAAACCCAGTTGCGTGCCTTGTTGCACTACCATTGCGGCGTCAGCAGCTTGCGCACCCGCCAAGTGATGATGGATTTGCAAGCCCTATGAACACCCACCTCTCTGTCAATGTGAACAAGGTTGCGCTGGTGCGCAACACCCGCCATTTGGGCATCCCCAGCGTCACCCGCGCCGCTACTTTCTGTTTGCAAGCAGGCGCGCATGGCATCACGGTGCATCCCCGACCTGACCAAAGGCATATTCGGGACAGCGATGTGTTTGATTTGGCTGCGCTCCTCAAAGACTGGCCTGATCGCGAATACAACATCGAGGGCAACCCGTTTCACAACCTGATGCCGCTGGTGCGGCAGGTGCGTCCGCAGCAAGTCACCTTCGTCCCCGATGCCGAAGGCCAATTCACCTCGGACCACGGTTGGCAGTTTCCACAAGACGCCGCCCGATTGAAAGACCTGATTGCCGAGGCGCAAGACCTGGGCGCCCGGGTCAGCCTGTTCATGGATGCAGACGCCCATGCCATGGGGGCTGCCAAAGAAGTGGGCGCCAACCGAGTGGAGCTCTACACCGAACCTTACGCCGCTGCGCATGGCACCGCTACGCAAGCGAAGGTGCTGTCTTTGTTCACCGCATCGGCCCAAGCCGCGCATGCGGTGGGCTTGGAAGTGAACGCGGGCCACGACTTGAACCTGCTCAATCTGCGCGACTTTGTGCAGGCTGTGCCAGGTGTGAAAGAGGTGTCGATCGGCCACGCCCTGATGGCCGATGCCCTGGAGATGGGTTACAGCGCCACGGTGCAGGCCTACTTGAAGTGCCTGCAAGCATGAGCCAGATTTTTGGCATTGGCACCGATATTTGCGACATCCGCCGCATCCGTGCCGCTTACGAGCGCCACGGCGAACGCTTTGCTTTGAAGGTGTTGAGCGAGGCCGAGATGCACACCTTTCGCGCGCGCAGCGCCCGTTGGCCCGACCGCGGCATCCGTTTTTTGGCCACGCGTTTTTCGGTGAAAGAGGCTTTCAGCAAAGCCATTGGCATGGGCATGCGCATGCCCATGACCTGGCGACATTGCGAAGTGGGCCAATTGCCCAGCGGCCAACCCACCATCGTCTTGCATGGTGCTTTGCAGGACTGGTTTGCCCAGCGACAACTGCGCGCCCATGTCAGCCTCAGCGACGAATCGGACCATGCCACCAGCCATGTGATCGTCGAACAACTCAATGCTTGAACCATGAAGACTGTGAAACACGCCCCTTTGATTTTGGACATCGCCGGTACCCGCCTGAGCGACACCGATCGCCGCCGATTGGCGCACCCGCTCACGGGTGGCCTGATTTTGTTTGGCCGCAATTGGGTGGACCGCGCTCAACTGAGCGCCTTGTGCGCCGATATCAAAAGCGTGCGCCCCGATGCGCTGATCTGTGTCGACCATGAAGGCGGACGGGTGCAGCGTTTTCGCACCGATGGTTTCACCCATTTGCCGCCAATGCGCAGCTTGGGCGCGTTGTGGATGCAAGACGATCCAGGTCTGCCTGGCAGTGGTGCCTTGCACGCCATGAACGCCGCCACCGCCTGTGGCTATGTGTTGGCCGCCGAATTGCGCGCCTGCGGGGTGGATTTCAGTTTCACACCTGTTTTGGACTTGGACTTTGGCAGCAGCGGTGTCATTGGCGACCGCGCATTTGCCCG
The DNA here is from genome assembly GCA_039795515.1 of Pseudomonadota bacterium. Lineage (GTDB taxonomy): Bacteria > Pseudomonadota > Gammaproteobacteria > Burkholderiales > Burkholderiaceae_C > Limnohabitans. Next base: position 3,089 of record JBDKLR010000084.1, read on the forward strand.
CGACCCACGCATGGCCAGCGCCTTGGCCAAAAGCCTGATGCACGGCTTGTTGCAAGCGGGCATGGCCAATTGTGGCAAACACTTTCCCGGCCATGGCTTTGTGAAAGCCGACTCGCACACCGAGATCCCCATCGACAAGCGCAGTTTGAGTCACATCTTGAACGATGACGCCTTGCCTTACGGCTGGCTCAACAGCAGCATGACCAGCGTGATGCCCGCCCATGTCATCTACCCCAAGGTCGATGGACGGCCCGCCGGTTTTTCCAAGCGCTGGTTGCAAGACATTTTGCGCGGCAGCCTCGGTTTTCAGGGCGCGGTGTTCAGCGACGATTTGTCGATGGCAGGTGCCCGTTTGATCGATGGCCGCGAGGTGAGTTACACCGAAGCCGCGGTGACCGCTTTGAACGCGGGTTGTGATTTGGTGCTGCTGTGCAACCAAAGCACGCCCGACAGCCCGCAGGGCGGGCAAGCAGTGGATGCCTTGTTGGACGGCTTGGCGCAAGCCCGCCAGCGCGACCAATGGCAGGCCAGTGCGGCCAGTGAAGCGCGACGCTTGGCCTTGCTGCCTGCCACGCCAGCCTTGGCGTGGGACGACCTCATGTCCCAACCCGCCTATTTGCAAGCCTTGGCCTTGATGCCTTGAAAAAGCGCGGGGGGCCGGTCTCGAAGTGGAAGCGGTTAAAATAGACCCTCTTCACCCTGACCATCAGGGAACAAGGCATCGCAAAAGGAATTTCATGGCTACCAAATCTGGCAAAACCTCTGTTGACGAGAGTGGTCTTCGTTTTACCAGTCGTGAGAATGGCTCCCCCTTCGCTGGCATGGGGAAAATGGGTGAAACCATGTCTTGCATCAAATGTGGCATGCACAAACCCCGTCGCCAGGGCAGCCAGCAGCGTTTTGCCGGCAGTTTGGCTTTCTTCTGCCACGACTGCAAACCCCCCAAACCAGCTGCACCTGCTGCCCCCGCTGCCACCAAAGCGGCCTGAGGACACGGGCATCGCTGCTCAGGCAGCGATGCAAGCCATCAAGCTGGGTGGTTTTCCCGGCGCAAAGCAGGGAACAAAATTATGTCGCGGATGCTCGGACTGTCGGTCAACAGCATCATCAAACGGTCAATCCCAATGCCACACCCACCCGCTGGTGGCATGCCGTATTCCAGTGCCCGCACAAAGTCATGGTCGTAGAACATGGCCTCGTCGTCACCGCCATCTTTGGCGTTGACTTGGGCGTGAAAGCGCGCCGCTTGGTCTTCGGCGTCGTTCAGTTCGCTGAAACCATTGCCGAATTCGCGGCCCGTGATGTAAAGCTCAAAACGCTCGGTCACGTCGGGCTGGGTGTCGCTGGCGCGCGCCAGCGGTGAAATCTCCACCGGGTGCTCGCAAATGAAGGTGGGCTCCCACAGCTTGTCTTCCACGGTCTCTTCAAAGTACAGCACCTGCAAACCGGCCAAGCTGCGTCCTGAGAGCTTGTGTTTCTCTTCGGTGAACCCCAGCTTTTTCAGCGCGTTGGTGAGCCAGGTGGCGTCGTCCACATGCGCACCTGCGTCGGTGTGCTTGACGATGGCCTCGCGGATGGTCAGGCGGGCAAAGGGCTTGGACAGGTCCACCGGTTTGCCGTCGTAGGTGAGCAGCAGGGTGCCCACCGCTTTGTCCGCGGCATCGCGAATCAGCGCTTCGGTGAACTGCATCAGATCCTGGTAGTTCCAATACGCCGCGTAAAACTCCATCATGGTGAATTCGGGGTTGTGGCGAACCGAAATGCCTTCGTTGCGGAAGTTGCGGTTGATCTCAAACACCCGTTCGAAGCCTCCCACCAACAAGCGCTTCAAGTACAACTCGGGGGCGATGCGCAAAAACATTTCCTGGTCGAGGGCGTTGTGGTGCGTCTCGAAAGGCCGCGCGTTGGCACCACCAGGAATGGGGTGCAGCATCGGTGTTTCCACTTCTAAAAAGTCGTGTTGCACCATGAAGTCGCGGATGCCACTGACCGCTTTGCTGCGCGCCACAAAGCGCTGGCGCGAGGTGTCGTCGGTGATCAGGTCGATGTAGCGTTGGCGGTATTTGATTTCCTGGTCGTGGATGCCGTGGAATTTGTCGGGCAGGGGACGCAGGCTTTTGGTCAGCATGCGGATGCTGGTGACATGCACCGACAACTCACCTGTTTTGGTTTTGAACACACGGCCTTCGGCACCGACGATGTCGCCCAAGTCCCAGTGCTTGAAGTCCTCGTAAAGGTCCGCACCAATGTCTTCGCCTTTGACATACACCTGCATGCGCC
>JBDKLR010000085.1:0-3748 GCA_039795515.1 Pseudomonadota bacterium
AATCCAGCAACTGACCGGTGCCCAGTTGCTTGCCCAAAAACTGGATGCCTGTTTCATTCAGTTGATGGGCTTCGTCAAAAATGACCACCCGCACCGTGGGCAGCAACTCGGCCATGCCCGATTCACGCACCGCCATGTCGGCGAAAAACAAATGGTGGTTGATGACCACCACATCGGCAGCCATGGCCTCGCGCCTGGCCGCATTCACATGGCAGTCTCGCCAATGCGCACAGGTGGAACCCAGGCAGTTGTCACGGTTGGACGTGATCAGCGGAATCAGCGCAGAACGCTCGTCCAGCGAGGGCACTTCGGCCAAATCACCGGTGGTGGTGGTGCGCGACCAGGCTTGCACCTGCGCCAAAGACCGTACTGCCGTGCGGTCTGGCAAGGTGGCGCCTTGTTGGGCGAGTTCCAAACGCTGCTGACACAAATAACTGCCCCGTCCTTTGAGCATGGCCAATCGCAAAGGCAGGCCCAAGGCTTGGAGCAACTCGGGGATGTCACGGGCGAACAATTGATCTTGCAGGGTTTTGGTGGCTGTGGACACCAGCACCCGCTCACCACTGAGCAAGGCGGGTATCAGGTAGGCGAATGTTTTGCCGACCCCGGTGCCGGCTTCCACCACCAAGGAGCCCCCGTGTTGAATGGTGTGCGCCACCGCCACCGCCATGTCGGTTTGACCCTCGCGGGGTTGGAAGAAAGCGGTGGCACGGGCCAGTGGACCATCCGGGGTGAACACCTCCCGAACACTGTCCGAAAGTACGTCAGTCAATGGGAAGTCCACTCATGGCTGGGTGTCGGTGCGGGGCGGCAAGGGACTGACCGAGGGGTCGCGGTTGGCCCGGTCTCTTTCCACCTGGGCTCGGTGCTGCTGGTGCTCCTCCAATTTGCGCTGGTGGTTCTCTTTGGTCTTGGCGGCGTCTTTGAGTTTGGCGTCATGGGCACGTTGACGCTCCAGCAATTCATCCATCCGTTTGGCACGGGCATCGCGATTGGCCTGGATGTCGGCGTCTTTTTTCAAGCGCTCTTCGTTTTTTTCGATGTTGCTTTGCAATTTGTCCAAATGCTGCTCTTGGGCATCGCGCCGACGCTCGGCGTCTTGCAACTGTTGTTCTTCGCTTTGTTTGTCTTGGGTGTTTTTCAGCGCTTGGGCACTGCGCTCTTTGCGCTCGGCATCGTTGAGGACGATTTCACGTCGGCGCAATTCATTGAACTGCTGTTGCTTGATTTGTTGCGCCTCTTGTTTGCAGGCATTGACCGCGACTTTTTGAAAACAGCGCTTGACCGCACTTTGGTAAACATCTTCTGCGGCTTTTTTCTCTTGCGCAATCTGAGCGCGTTCCGCAGCGATGTCCAAGCCTTGAACCAATGCAGGGGTGGCAGGTGCGTCTTGCGCCCCAGCCTGACCCAGGATCAGACACAACGTCACTGGAAAAAGAAGTTGCTTCATGTCAGTGAAGTGTCCACCGTGCGACGACCCAACGCCAAAAAAGCAGCCGATTGCATTTCACGCAAACGCGAGGCGGTACGGGGAAATTCGTGAGACATGGGTCCTTCGGTGTAGAGGTCTTCGGGAGGGGTGTCGGCTTCGATGATGAGCTTGACATGCCGATCGTAAAGCACGTCGATCAACCAGGTGAAACGCCGGGCTTCCGAAGACATGCGCACATCCATTTTGGGCACGCCACTCAAAAAAACCGTGTGGAATTGGCTTGCAATTTCCAAAAAGTCGTTTTGTGAACGCGGGCCACCGCACAAGACTTTGAAATCAAACCAGACCAAGCCACCTGCACGACGCTTGGCCCAAATTTTTCGTTCCTCGATCAACAGCAATCCGTCTTGGTCGGGCACCTCGGCCAAACGGGTGAAGGTTTGCTGCATCAAGGCTTGGTTGCTGTCCGAACAAGGCGTGAGGTAGAGCTGGGCTTGTTCCAAAGCCATGCCGCGGTAGTCGGTGCCGTTGTCGACATTCACCACCGCCATGGTGCTGTTGAGCAAAGCAATCGCGGGCAACAGTCGTTCGCGGTGCAGACCATCGGTGTACAACTCGTCGGGGCGGAAATTGGAGGTGGTGACAAAACCGATGTCGTTGGCCTGCATGGCCACCAGCAATCGATGCAGAATCATGGCGTCGGTGATGTCGGCGATGTGGAATTCATCGAAACAAATCAGCTTGAACCGCTTGGCCATGCGCCGACCCAGCTCGTCCAAGGGATTGACCGTTCCCTGCAACTCGCGCAATTCTCGGTGCACCTCGCGCATGAACTCGTGAAAATGCAAACGCGTTTTTCGCTCGATTGGCACCGCGTTGAAAAAGCAGTCCATCAAAAAACTTTTGCCGCGGCCAACACCACCGTACAAATAAACACCTTGCGGGATGTCCGGGTGGTTGATGAGTTTTTTCACCTTGTTGGCGCGCTTGTGTTTGTATGCGGCCCAATCTTGCGCGCATCGTTCCAAGGCATCCACAGCCCGCAGCTGCGCAGGGTCGCTTTGAAAGCCGCGGGCTTTCAGTTCTTGCTCGTAGATGCTGGAGACGGACATGAACCCTAAAAGTTCAACGTTCGCTTGTCCACGGCCAACGCCGCTTCTTTGGTCGCTTCGCTCAATGAGGGGTGCGCGTGGCAAATGCGGGCAATGTCTTCTGCACTGGCCTTGAATTCCATCGCCACCACGGCTTCTGAAATCAGTTCAGACACCTGTGGACCGACCATGTGAACGCCCAAGATTTCATCGGTTTTGGCATCGGCCAAGAACTTCACCATGCCGGTGGTGTCCCCCAGCGCGCGGGCGCGGCCGTTCGCGAGGAACGGGAATGTGCCCGCTTTGTAGGCCACGCCATCGGCTTTGAGTTGTTGCTCGGTGCGACCAACCCAGGCGATCTCGGGGCTGGTGTAGATGACCCAGGGAATGGTGTTGAAGTTGACATGGCCGTGCTGGCCCGCGATGCGTTCGGCCACCGCCACGCCCTCTTCTTCCGCTTTGTGCGCGAGCATGGGGCCACGCACCACGTCACCCACAGCCCACACGCCGGGCAAATTGGTTTTGCAGTCGGCGTCCACCACGATGGCACCGCGCTCATCCAGTTGCAAACCCACCGCTTCGGGGTTCAGGCCGATGGTGTTGGGCACACGACCAATGCTCACGATGAGCTTGTCGGCGTCCAACTTCACCGCTTCGCCTTTGGCGTTGGTGTAGTTCACGGTGACACCTTTTTTGCCGTTCACGATTTCACCGACTTTCACGCCGAGTTCAATCTTCAAACCTTGCTTGTCGAAAGCTTTTTTGGCTTCTTTGGCGATTTGCTCGTCCACCGCGCCCAGGAATGTGGGCAGGCCTTCGAGGATGGTCACCTCGGCACCCAAACGACGCCACACCGAACCCATCTCCAAACCAATGACGCCAGAGCCAATGAGCGCCAATTTCTTGGGCACCGCACCCACACGCAAAGCGCCGTCGTTGGACAGCACGTTCACTTCGTCAAATGGCGTGCCCGGCAAGGCGCGGGCGTTGGAACCCGTGGCGATGATGATCTGCTTGGCGGTCAAGGACTCCTCGGTTTTGCCGCTGACCTTGATTTCATAGCCTGCATCGGATTTGCTGGCAAACGCACCACGACCATGGAAGAAGGTCACTTTGTTTTTCTTGAACAAGTACAAGATGCCGTCGTTGTTTTGCTTGACCACGGTGTCTTTGCGCTTGAGCATCTGGCCCACATCCATCTTCACGTCTTTGGCCGTGATGCCGT
>JBDKLR010000086.1:0-2889 GCA_039795515.1 Pseudomonadota bacterium
GCGTCAATGTTGTTGGCATCTTGGAGCGTGGTTTCGTTTTTGGCTTGCGCGGGGGCTTTGCCGCCTGCGTTGGAGGTGGAGAAGAAGACGGGTTCAATCAGGTCAAAGTCTTTTTCTTGAACCATGCGGTCGATCAATACTGAGCCGACCATGCCGCGCCAACCGACTAACCCTACTAACTTGCTCATTTCAACGCCTTTTCAAATTAAATAAACAGTGCCAGACCTGACTGTTTGCCCGGCTCGTGTGGCCGGGGGCGCACGACGAACCGGAGCGGATCAGCCCTTGGTGGTCGTGGTTTTAATGGTGATTGCACGCGCGCTGCCAACCGCCGCAGAGGGGGCTGATGCATTCTGAGAGAACAAGCGGGCGTCAAACATGGCGGGCATTGTATCGGACCAGGCCTTGACGGAAACTGACAACGACCCGCGCGCATTGCGGCTTGCCGGCGTTTGTGCAAATAATCACCGCATGAACCGACGCATTCGCCCCTTGCCTGTGAGCCTGCTGCTTTTGGCCGCCTGGGGGCTGACCTTGGGCGCGGTTCAGCCCCCGGCGTATTTGTCCGTCAAGGACTTTGAGCAATGCTTGGCCCAGCAAGCCCGGGGCAGCCACCGCGAGTGGTGCCTGCCTGTGGCCTCACCCGCTGCTTGTCCCCACCACAGCTGGCAGCAGCTGGTTGATTTGAAAAAAAGCGGCCAGTTGGCCGCTTGTCATCAACCTTAGGCGGCCAAGGCCTTGACCACCGCGTCGCCCATTTGGGCCGTGCCCACTTTGGTCGTGCCTTCGCTGTAGATGTCGCCGGTTCGGAAGCCCTGGGCCAGCACCTTCTTGACCGCGTCTTCAATGCGCACCGCCGCCGCTTCTTGTTTCAGGCTGAAGCGCAGCATCATGGCCGCGCTCAGGATGGTAGCCAGCGGGTTGGCCACGCCTTTGCCCGCGATGTCGGGTGCGCTGCCGTGGCTGGGTTCGTACAAACCTTGGCTGCTGGCGTTGAGCGAGGCCGAGGGCAGCATGCCGATCGAGCCGGTCAACATGGACGCTTCGTCGCTCAAGATGTCGCCAAACATGTTGCCGGTGACCACCACGTCAAAGCGTTTGGGCTCTTTGACCAACTGCATGGCGGCGTTGTCGACATACATGTGGTCGAGCGCGACATCGGGGTAGTCTTTGTGCACCTCGGTCACGATGTCTTTCCAGAACTGGAAGGTCTCGAGCACGTTGGCCTTGTCCACGCTGGTCACGCGCTTGCTGCGCTTGCGCGCTGCTTCAAACGCCACGCGGGCGATGCGCTCGACCTCGGGGCGGCTGTAGCGCATGGTGTCAAAGGCCTCGTCGGCGCCTGCGAATGCGCCATCGGGCGAGACACGGCGACCACGTGGCTGGGCAAAGTAAATGTCACCGGTCAGCTCGCGGATGATCAAGATGTCCAAACCCGCCACGAGCTCTGGCTTGAGGCTGGAGGCGTTGACCAACTCTTGGTAGCAAATCGCGGGGCGGAAGTTGGCAAACAGACCGAGGTTTTTGCGCAAACCCAGGATGGCTTGCTCGGGGCGCAGTGGGCGGTCCAGGGTGTCGTATTTCCAGTCGCCCACCGCACCAAACAACACCGCGTCTGCCTCTTTGGCCAGCTTCAAGGTACTCTCAGGCAGGGGGTGGCCGTGTGCGTCGTAAGCTGCGCCGCCGACCAAGGCGGTTTCCATTTCGAATGTCAAATCCAACGCGTTCAACACCTTGATGGCTTCAGCGACGATTTCGGTACCAATGCCATCACCTGGCAGAACTGCGATTTTCATGAGGACTTTCTCAAAGAGTTACATGGTGTGGGCCAGCCAGGGCTTGGTGGCCAAGCGCTCGGCTTCAAAGGCTTTGATTTTGTCGGACTGGCGCAGGGTCAGGCCAATGTCGTCAAAGCCATTGAGCAAGCAGTATTTGCGGAAGGCTTGCACCTCAAAGGGAATGGACTCGCCTTGGGGGCGCACGACCACTTGGTTTTGCAGGTCGATCGTGAGCTCGTAGCCTGGAAAGGCCAAGGTCTCGTTGAACAACAAGTCCACCGTGGCCTCAGGCAAGACGATGGGCAACAAGCCGTTTTTGAAACAGTTGTTGAAGAAGATGTCGGCAAAGCTGGGCGCAATCACCGCGCGAAAGCCGTATTGGTCAATCGCCCAAGGCGCGTGTTCACGCGACGAGCCGCAACCGAAATTTTTTCGAGCCAACAAAATGGATGCGCCGCTGTAGCGTGCTTGGTTGAGCACAAAGTCGGGGTTGGGTTTGCGGCTGGCAGGGTCTTGGCCCGGTTCGCCTTTGTCTAAGTAACGCCATTCGTCAAACAAGTTGGGGCCAAAGCCGGTTTTCTTGATGGACTTCAAAAACTGTTTGGGAATGATGGCATCGGTGTCGACGTTCTCGCGGTCCATGGGAGCGACCAAGCCTTTGTGTAAATTGAATTTTTGCATCTGGGTCTTTCAGCTGAACTGGCGCACATCGACAAAGTGACCGTGAATCGCGGCCGCAGCAGCCATGGCCGGGCTGACCAAATGGGTGCGCCCTCCGTTGCCTTGGCGGCCTTCGAAGTTGCGGTTGCTGGTGGAGGCACAGCGCTCACCGGGCTCGAGTTTGTCAGCGTTCATGGCCAGACACATGGAGCAACCGGGTTCGCGCCACTCGAAGCCTGCGGCTTTGAATATCTCGTGCAAGCCTTCGCTCTCGGCTTGTGCTTTCACCAAACCCGAGCCGGGAACGACCATGGCGAGCTTGATGTTGGCCGCTAACTTTTGTCCCAGGTGTTTGACGATGGCTGCTGCTTCGCGCATGTCTTCGATGCGGCTGTTGGTACACGAGCCGATGAACACTTTGTCGACAAACACATCGTTCAAAGCTTTGCCG
>JBDKLR010000087.1:0-2561 GCA_039795515.1 Pseudomonadota bacterium
ACTCAGACGACACGTGTTCACCTGGGGCAACCCCCGGCTGCAACACCACAAAGGCATGCACAGCCTCACCCCATTTGACACTGGGCACACCGATGATGGCCGCTTGTGCCACCTGTGGATGACTGCGCAACACCGTCTCGACCTCGGAGCAATAGACGTTTTCGCCACCCGAGATGATCATGTCTTTCAAACGATCGACGATGAACAAGTAGCCGTCCTCGCGCATGCGCCCCGCGTCGCCGGTGCAAAACCAACCCTCGCGAAACGCAGCGGCTGTGGTGTCAGGTTGCTTCCAGTAGCCCTGCATGACCATCGGCCCACGCACCACAATTTCACCCACCTCACCTCGCGCCACTTCTTGGTGGTGTTCATCCACAATTTTGATTTCAGCCCCCAGGCCCGCACGCCCCACCGATGTGAGGAGCCCTTGAGCACGCGCTTGCGGCAAATGATTGGCAGGCAAGTTGATGCACACGGCACCTGCGGTTTCCGTCAAGCCATAGGCTTGAAAGAACTCAGCCTGTGGCCAAGCGGCCAGGGCGCGGTCCAGCAAATCTGGCGGCATGGGGGCGGCACCGAAAGCAATGCGGTTGAGTGACTGCAGTTGCGCCGCGTCAAAGCCCGGGTCATCCAGCAAAGATTGCAGCATGCTGGGCACCACAATGATGTCGTGGATGCGCAAACGCGCAATCGCCTCCAACACAGCAGGCGTTCGAAACTGTGCCATCGTGACCCAACGCCCGCCCACAATGAGTTGCCCCACCATGCGTCCCAAACCTGCCACATGAAACAGTGGCGCCACCAACAGCGACACCGAGTCCGGTGCGTTGTTCAGTTCGGCACCGCGCGTCATGGAGGCGCTCCAAAAATTAGCGTGGCTGAGCATCACGCCCTTGGAACGACCCGTGGTGCCGCCGGTGTACAGCAAGGCCGCCAAGTGCTCGCCGCCAGTCCGGCTGTCTTGCAATGGGGTCCGGCCTTGGGCGTCCTTTTCCAAATCAGCAAAGCGCACACACGGTGTGTGCTCGGGTGTCAAGGGCAAAGCCGCATGGTGCAACAGCAACACGGCGTCGCTGTCGCTCAAGGCATATGCCAGCTCTGACTTGTTCCAGCGGATGTTCAAAGGACACGCCACCGCACCCAACCACCAGCACGCCAAGATGGCAATGATCAACGCATCCGAGTTGCCCGACAGCAAAGCGACCCGATCGCCGGCCTGCACACCTCGCGCTTGCAGGGCTGCGGCTTGACGCCCGACCTCGTCAAACAATTGGGCGAAGGTCCAACGCCGCTCCCCCTGTTCATCGAGATGAACCAATGCAATCTCTTGCGGGTGGCGCTGTACAGCGCGATGCAGTCCTTGGGTCAAGTACACAGCCGTGGCTTTCTCGTTACACGATGCGTCCAGCTTAAAAACAAGACCCGTGTGTCTCAATGGCTGAAACCATCAAAAACATTGGCAATTTCGTTACAGGCTATGGAATTCCCTAATGCGACGTTCCGCTGCTTTTTGTCAATCAAAATGAAGTTTCTTGCCATTGTGAGGCGGTGTGTGCCTCAGCACCATGCAGTTTGCATCAGGAGACCTTCATGCATCACAACCCCACAGGCGTCGGACGTCGTCACGCCCTGAGTCTGATGGCCACCGCCCTCGCCGCCCCGCACACCTGGGCGCAAAGCGATGCCAACTTTCCAAACCGTCCGATCAAAATCATCGTGCCCTTCACCGCAGGGGGTACCTCCGATATCTTCGCGCGCAGCATTGGCCAAAAATTCACCGAGTACTGGGGCCAGCCCGTGGTGGTCGAAAATCGCCCAGGTGCAGCGGGCTGGATTGGCATCACCGCCGTGGCTAAATCACCACCCGATGGCTACACGCTGGGGCTCACCATCTCGTCCATCATTTACGCCAAGTCGCTGTACGCCAAACTGCCGTTTGACATCGTCAACGACTTTGAACCCGTGTCCATCCTGTCGCGCTCGGCCATTGCCTTGACGGTGCCCCCCCAGTTCCCGGCCAACAACCTGCAAGAGTTCATCCAATACGTGCGCAAGAGCCCAGGCAAATGCAGCTACGGCTCGTTCGGTCAAGGCACCTCGGCCCATATCTTTGGTGAAACCCTGAACATGAGCGCCAAGCTCGACATGGTGCATGTGGCCTTCAAAGGTGCAGCCCCTATCGTCACCGACCTCTTGGGCGGGCAAATCACCGCTGCGTTCTTAGACACGGGCACGGTGCGCCCGCTGCTGCTCGCAGGCAAGGTCAAGCTGATTGCCATCAGTGGCACCCAGCGTGTCGCGGCACTGCCCACAGTGCCTACCTTTGCCGAGCAAGGGTACAAAGGCTTTGAGCCGGTGGGATTTTTCCAAGTGCTGGCCCCCGCCAACACCCCGAAAGACATTACCCGCAAACTCTCGGCCGCCATTGCCAAAGCCTTGCATTCGGAAGACCTGAAACCGCGCATGGTCGAGTTCGGCCAAGAACCCGTGGGCAGCACACCCGAAGAACTGGCCGCAGGCATTCGAACAGACGGCGAGATTTTTGATCGCGCCATCAAAGC
>JBDKLR010000088.1:0-3483 GCA_039795515.1 Pseudomonadota bacterium
ACTGCGTCACGATTTCCATTTGCTCGAGGGTGAGATGACATTTCCTCACCCCCCCATTCCCTGAATTTTCACCCATCACCAACACAAGGCATGTATGACCTCCAGTTTTGAACCCACAGAATCTTTGGCCGGACGCGTCGCCGTCATATCGGGCGGAACCGGTGCGATTGGGCTGGCCAGTGCGCACCGTTTGTCCAAACTAGGCGCGCGCTGTGTGTTGCTCTACAACAGCGAATCCGCCGAATCAGCCGCCACCAAAGTCGCAAGTTTGGCTGGGACCGGCCATCTGGCTTTCAAAGCACCAGTGACCGACAGCGCTGCACTGAAAAAAGTGGCTGAACAAATCAGCGCTGCATGTGGCGCAGTTCATATCTTGGTCAACAGCGCGGGCTACACGCAAGCAGTGCCGGCTGGCGATTTAGAAGCCTTGAGCGATGAACTGATTGACGACATTTTGAAAGTCAATTTTCGCGGGGTGATTGCCACCATCCGCGCCTTCATGCCTGCCCTCAAGCAATCCCAAGACGGCCTGATCGTGAACATTTCCTCGATTGCGGGCTTCACAGGCACAGGCAGCAACTTGGCCTATGTGGCCGCCAAAGCCAGCATCGACGTGGTGGGTGACGCCTTGGCCAAAGCCTTTGCGCCCCATGTGCGCGTGATCTCGGTCTCGCCCGGCGTGGTCGATTCGAGCTTTGTGCCCGGGCGCGGTGCCGACTTCAACGAGAAGGCTGCTGCCACCATCCCGCTGCGCCGCATTGGCACCGTCGACGACGTGGCCGCTGCCGTGCAAGCCTGCGCCACCACCTTGCGTTATGTCACCGGCACCCGCTTGGTGGTCGACGGTGGTCGTCACCTTTGATTGAAAGAACTTCCATGGCTTCTAAAACTTTGTTGACCTGTGCCGTCACCGGCAACATCACCACCCCCGACCAAACCCCCCACCTGCCCATCACGCCGACGCAAATTGCCAACGAGTGTTTGGCCGCCGCCGAAGCCGGTGCCGCAGCCGTGCACATCCATGTGCGCGACCCACAAACCGGCAAACCGTCGATGGAGGTGGAGCTTTACCGCGAGGTGATGGACCAGGTGCGACGCGGCAACCCGGAACTCATCATCAACTTGACCACCGGGCCGGGCGGGCGTTTCATCCCGAGCCACGACGACCCGCGTGTGGCCGCCCCAGGCTCGACCCTGGTGCAACCCGAAAAGCGCGTCGAGCATGTGCGCGTTTTGCGTCCCGACATTTGCTCGTTGGACTTGAACACCATGAACTCAGGCCCCGATGTGGTCATCAACACGCCCCGCAATGTGCGCATCATGGCCAAGGTCATGCGCGAGGCTGGCGTCAAACCTGAGCTGGAAATTTTTGATTCCGGTGACATCCATTTGGCGCGTGACCTGATCGCCGATGGCACGCTCGAAGGCCCCGGCATGTGGACCTTTGTGACCGGTGTGAAGTACGGTTTTTCGTCGTCACCCGAGACCTTGATGTATGCGCGCAGCCTGTTGCCCGCGGGTGCCATTTGGTCGGCCTTTGGCATTGGCCGTTTTGAGTTTCCCTATGTCGCCTTGGCCTACCTCAACGGTGGCCATGTACGGGTGGGCATGGAAGACAACATTTACCTCGAGAAAGGTGTGTTGGCCAAGAGCAATGCCGAGTTGGTGCTCAAAGCCAAACGCATCGTGCAAGACCTGGGTGGCGAACTCGCCAACCCTCGCGAAGCGCGTGCCATGCTGAACCTGCCCGCGCGTGCCTGAGCGACTGAAAGATCAACAAATGACCATTGAAAAAACCTCTCTCCACGCCGTGCGCGTGAACACCAAAGTCACTGCCATTGATGACCTGGCCCCCACCCTTGAACTGCAAGCGCCCCCTGCGTTGCAGGCGGGACAAGCTTTGGTGCGTGTGCGCAGTGCGGGGGTCAACCCCAGCGATGTGAAAGCAGCCTTGGGCATCATGCCGCAGGCTGTGTTTCCCCGTACCCCGGGGCGTGACTATGCGGGCGTGGTGGTCGAGGGGCCGAGTGCTTGGGTTGGCAAAGAAGTGTGGGGCTCGGGGGGCGATTTGGGCATCACCCGTGATGGTTCACATGCCGGTTGGTTGGTGTTGCCCGAAGCTGCGCTGCGCGAAAAACCCAGCCGCTTGAACTTTGACCAGGCCGGTTCGGTGGGCGTTCCCTTTGTCACCGCCTACGAGGGTTTTCGCCGCAGCGGCATGCCCCAAGCCGGACAAACCGTGGTGGTGATGGGCGCCAACGGCAAGGTGGGCCAGGCTGCAGTGCAACTGGCAGCGCAAGCCGGCGCGCAGGTGATTGCGGTACGTCGCCAAGCGGGTCCTTGGGAAGGCCCATCAGGCCCCGGCGTGCACAGCATTGACGCGCGCAGCGAAGACGTTGCCGCACGCATCCGCGAATTGAGTGGCGGCAAAGGCGCGCACATTGTGTTCAACACCATGGGCAGTCCCTACTTTGAAGCCGCCAACAAAGCCATGGCCAAAGGCGCGACGCAAATTTTCATCTCCACGCTGGAGCGTCCGGTGCCGTTTGACATCTTCACCTTCTACCGTGGCATGCACACGTATGTCGGCATTGACACCCTGGCCCTCGATTGCGTACAAACCAACGAGCGCATGGAAGGCATGCGTGCAGGCTTTGACGCCGGCACCTTGCACCCGTTTGAAGTGAAAGCCGATGCGGCCTTTGGTTTGGACCAAGCCTTGCCCGTCTACCGCGAAGTGTTGGCTGGCGCCACCCGTCGCATCGTGTTCAACCCCTGATTCACACAGAGCCCGCCATGAACCTGACTCGCATCGACCAAGCACCCGAATACTTCGCCCCCAACCACGACAACATGCAGTGCTTGCGCCTGCAAGGCCGCGAGGCTGGGCCTGCGGTGCAACTGTGGATGGGCATGTCTGTTCTGCAGCCCGGAGGACAAACCGGATTGGACCCTTCGCCCATTGAAAAACATTACGTGGTGTTAGAGGGCTCACTCACCGTGGTGAGCGAGCTCGATGGTGTGCAAACCCGCGAGGTGCTGCACCGCTTCGACTCGTGCCGTTTTGCGCCCGGTGAGAGTCGCCAAATCATCAACCACACCCAAGATGTGGCGCGCATTTTGTTGGCCATGCCGTTTGACCCGCCCGCGGCTTGATGCTGTGTGTTGCATCTGTTGTTTGTGCTTTTAAAAAATACCAGGAGACCTCCATGACCGCTTCCCACATCACCCGTCGCCAAACGCTGCAACTCGCCGCTGCTGGCTTGTCTTCGATCGCTTTGGGCGCGCATGCCCAAGTGGGTGACTGGCCCAAAGCCAAAGCCATCACGTTTGTGGTGCCCTTCACCGCAGGCAGCGGCACCGACGTGATTGCCCGTGCCGTGGCTGAAAAACTCGGCCCCATCCTGGGGGCACAAATCGTGGTGGACAACCGTACGGGTGCTGGCGGCACCGTGGGCGCGGCGCTGGTGGCCAAGGCGCCGG
>JBDKLR010000089.1:0-39572 GCA_039795515.1 Pseudomonadota bacterium
ACAATTTGATGGAAGCTTTGAGTTCACCGGTTTCAAGGCGTGAGGCAAATCCCTGTCCTGTTTGTTCGATCACCAGGCGCTGAAAGTGGCTGTTGCTGTCTGTGGCCCAGCGCGCAGTCAGTTTGAGCAAACGATTGTCTTCATCGGTTTCAGCCATGAGCAGACGGCCGGAGCGGCCCAACAAACTGTCACGCACCAAGGGGTTGCTGCGCAAAAAGTCCGATGCGGCATTGTCCGATACACCCAAGCGAGAAAGCAAAGTGTCTGGTGTGTCGCTGCTTCGCGATGAGTCTGTACGGAACAAATGCAGGCTTTTGTTGGACAGGCTTTGAATTTGCACGTCCATGTTGGCGGTATTGACCGCCTCCATCAACTGTCGAACGGGGATGGGTTGGTCCGAAGTGCTCAAGCCCGCCACCGCAAACGCTCCACCAGCGGCGAGAAGCAAAACGCCGCCAATGCGAAGCAACCATGGCTTGGCACTGGGCATGTCGTCGTTCAAATCGGGTGCTGGGTTATTGGACAAAAGGAATCCTGCGATCTTGAAATGACGCTCTTTCAAACAGCTTGCGCCTTAGAATGAGCACGTCCGCGATTGGATGAACGCTAAAGAATGCATCCAAGGCCGGGGGGTGAAGTATACAGGCCAAATCCCTGGTCCCTCTTTTCAAAATCTCTTATGAATCAAGCACCTGAAACCACAACTTCATTGTCTGAGCACATTCAGCACGCCTTGGCCGTGTCCCGGCGGGGTTGCGAAGAATTGTTGCCACAAGACGAGTGGGTCCAAAAACTGCAACGTTCAGAAGCCACAGGCCAGCCTTTGCGCATCAAATTGGGCCTGGACCCCACCGCGCCCGACATCCACATCGGCCACACCGTGGTGCTCAACAAAATGCGTCAATTGCAAGACTTGGGGCACCAGGTCATCTTCTTGATCGGCGACTTCACCACCATGATTGGCGACCCGTCCGGTCGCAACAGCACCCGCCCACCCCTCACCCCCGAGCAAATCAAGTCCAACGCGGACACTTATTACAAACAGGCCAGCATGGTGCTCGACCCTGCGCGCACCGAAATTCGCTACAACAGCGAATGGAGCGACCCCTTGGGCGCGCGCGGCATGATTCAGTTGGCGGCCAAATACACCGTGGCCCGCATGATGGAGCGTGACGATTTCCACAAACGCTTTCATGGCGGACAGTCGATCAGCGTGCATGAATTTTTGTATCCGTTGATGCAAGGCTATGACAGCGTGGCTTTGAAAAGCGATCTCGAGCTCGGCGGTACAGATCAAAAATTCAACCTGCTCATGGGGCGTCATTTGCAGCAGGAACACGGCCAAGAGCCGCAATGCATCTTGACCATGCCTTTGTTGGAAGGCTTGGACGGTGTCGACAAAATGTCCAAGAGCAAGAACAACTACATCGGCATCACCGAAGAGCCCAACACCATGTTTGCCAAAGTCATGTCGATCAGCGATGAATTGATGTGGCGTTGGTTCACCTTGCTGAGCTTCCAAAGCTTGGAGGCGATTGCTGCTTTGAAAAACGAAGTGGCCCAGGGTCGCAATCCGCGCGACGCGAAGGTGATGTTGGCCAAAGAAATCACGGCCCGCTTTCATTCGGCTGCTTTGGCAGATGCTGCCGAGCAAGATTTTGTCAACCGCAGCAAGGGTGGCGTGCCCGATGTGATTCCAGAGGTCCCCTTGACAGGCGCGCCACTGGGCATTGCCGCCGTGTTGAAAAGCGCTGGCTTGGCACCTTCGAGCAGCGAAGCAGGCCGCTTGATCGACGGTGGTGGTGTCCGGGTGGAAGGGCAAGTCGTCAGCGACAAGGGTTTGAAACTGGATGCCGGTGTGTACGTCGTGCAAGTGGGCAAGCGCAAATTTGCCCGCGTGCATCTCAGTTGAGCGTCATCCACCCAACCATGACCTTGTTCTCCAAACTGTCGCCGCAAAAACTGCTTTGGGCCTCGGTGGTGGTGGCCATCATCACCATCGTGATGAAAACCTTGGCGTGGTACATCACCGATTCGGTGGGCTTGTTGTCCGATGCCATGGAGTCCTTTGTCAACTTGGCCAGCGCCATCTTTGCCCTGGTCATGGTCACGGTGGCGCAACAGCCTGCAGACGAAGAACATCCCTATGGTCATCACAAGGCCGAGTATTTTTCATCGGGTTTCGAAGGGGTGTTGATCATTGGTGCAGCAGTTGCCATCATTTGGGCCTCTGCCCACCGCCTGTGGGACCCTCAACCTGTCGAGGCTTTGGGCTGGGGTCTGGCCCTGTCTGTGGCGAGTTCCGCTTTGAATGGTTTGCTGGCTTGGGTGATGTTTGGTGCCGCCAAAGCCCACCGCTCGATTGCATTGGAAGCCGATGCCAAACACCTGGTGACCGATGTTTGGACATCTGCAGGCGTGGTCATCGGCTTGGGTTTGGTCTATTTCACTGGTTGGTTGTGGCTGGACGCCCTGGTGGCCATGGGCGTGGCCTTGAACATTTTGAAAGAGGGCGTGTCCTTGATCTGGCGCTCGTCGCAAGGCCTGATGGACGAGGCGGTGGAACCCGAGGTGTTGGCACAAATCAAGCAGGTGTTGGAGGGCTTTGAGCACCAACGTGGCGAGTTGCAGATCATTCGGTTTGACCATGTGGTGACACGCCGAGCAGGCCAACGCCGTTTTGTGGACATGCACATGCACATGCCCTCCAGTTGGACGCTGGGACGCGCGGCGGCGCTGCGCACCAGTGTCGAGCAGGCCCTCATGAGTGAAGTGCCTGGCTTGCGAGCCAGCATCCAACTCTTACCCAATGACGTGGAAGCGCATTTTGACGATGTGCGAGATTTGAAATGACACATTCGTTCAAAGCGCTCTCGCTTTCACCCGCCACCCTCGCCAACCTCGATCAACTCGGCTACACCGAGATGACCGCTATTCAAGCGGCGAGTTTGCCGCTGGCGCTGGCGGGTCAAGACCTGATTGCACAAGCCAGCACCGGCAGCGGCAAAACCGCGGCGTTTGGATTGCCATTGGTTGAAAAACTCACGGCCAACTTTCATGCGGTTCAAGCCCTGGTGATGTGTCCCACGCGTGAATTGGCCGATCAAGTGACCACCGAGATCAGGCGTTTGGCCAGGGCCACGGCCAACATCAAAGTCGTCACCTTGTGCGGAGGCGTGGCGCTGCGTGGTCAAGAGCAAAGCTTGCAGCATGGCGCGCATGTGGTGGTGGGCACACCTGGTCGTATCCTGGACCACTTGACCCGTGGCAACTTGCGCTTGGATTCGGTGAAAACCTTGGTGCTCGACGAAGCAGACCGCATGCTGGACATGGGTTTCTTCGACGACATGAAGCAACTCATCCAACAATGCCCACCCAAGCGACAAACCCTGTTGTTCTCAGCCACTTACCCCGACGGCATTGCCAAGTTGTCGGCGCAATTCATGCGCGACCCGCAAACCGTCAAGGTACAAACCGTGCTCCAACCCGACAAAATCCGTCAGGTGTTTTACGAGGTGAAGGAAGAGGAACGCTTGCATGCGGTGTCCTTGTTGCTGAACCATTTCAAGCCCGAGTCCACACTGGCTTTTTGCAACACCAAACAGCAGTGCCGTGAATTGTTGGCGGTGCTGCAAGCCCAGGGTTTTGACGCATTGGCCTTGTATGGCGAGTTGGATCAACGTGAGCGCGATCAGGTGTTGGTGCAATTTGCCAACCGCTCGTGTTCTGTGCTGGTGGCCACCGATGTGGCTGCTCGTGGTTTGGACATCAGCCAACTCAACGCGGTGATCAATGTGGACGTGACACCTGACGCCGAGATTCACATCCACCGCATCGGACGAACGGGTCGTGCTGATGCCCAAGGTTTGGCCCTGACCTTGGCGAGTTTGGACGAGATGGGTGCGGTGGGGCGCATCGAGGTGTTGCAAGGTCAGGCCTCGCAATGGGCAGCGCTGGCAGACTTGACGCCGGCGCCCGGCCAGCCCCTGCAAGCACCGATGCGAACCTTGCAAATCGTGGGTGGGCGCAAAGAAAAAATCCGAGCGGGTGATGTGTTGGGTGCCATGACCGGTGAGGCAGGCTTTGTTGCCGATCAGATTGGCAAGATCAATGTCAACGAGTTTTCCACCTATGTGGCGGTGGACCGTGCCATCGCTGCCACGGCGGTGGCGCGTTTGTCCAAAGGGCGAATCAAGGGGAAAACCGTTCGGGTTCGTTTGTTGGACGAATCCATCGTTCAGCGATAAGGGTTGCGCAGTCCCAAGCCCGCGAGGATCTCCACTTCACGCGCTTCCATGGCGTGTGCATCCTTCAGCGATGTTTCATGGTCCCAGCCTTGGGCATGCAATGCCCCGTGCACCAACAGGTGTGCATAGTGTTCGGTCAAGCTTTTGCCCTGTGCTTGGGCCTCTTGGGCGATCACAGGCGCACAAAGCACCAAATCCGCTATGACCACCGGGCGTTGCGCGTAATCAAAGGTCAGCACATTGGTGGGGTATTCCTTGTTCCGATAACTGGCATTCAGGGCGCGTCCTTCCTCGGCATTCACAATGCGCACCGTGATTTCCGCATCGGCAGCCAAAGCATGTCGGATGCAGCGCATGACGAAATGCCGGGGCAAGGCCTGGCGGTGTCTTGGCGCATCTGACACATCGCCAAATTGCAAGGACAGTTGCAGCTTTGCAAGTGCCATGGTCAGTCGGCTTTGCGATGCTTGTCGTAGGCGTCAACGATGCGGGCTACCAAGGGGTGACGCACCACGTCTTTGCTGGTGAAGTGGGTGATGGCGATGCCAGGCACACGGCGCAACACACGCTCGGCATCGACCAAACCGCTGGGCGCGCCTTTGGGCAAGTCGATTTGACTCACGTCTCCCGTGATGACGGCCTTGGCACCAAATCCAATGCGGGTGAGAAACATCTTCATTTGCTCGGGCGTGGTGTTTTGCGCTTCATCCAAGATGACGAACGCATTGTTCAGGGTGCGGCCACGCATGAAGGCCAGCGGTGCAATTTCAAGCGCACTGCGCTCAAACGCTTTTTGCACCTTGTCAAAACCCATCAACTCGTACAACGCGTCATACAGTGGGCGCAAATAAGGATCGACCTTTTGTCCCAAGTCACCTGGCAAAAAGCCCAGTTTTTCGCCCGCTTCCACCGCAGGGCGGGTCAGGATGATGCGTTGCACAGCGCTGCGTTCCAAGGCGTCGACAGCACTGGCCACCGCCAAATAGGTCTTGCCCGTGCCTGCAGGGCCAATGCCAAATGTGATGTCGTGTTGCGCGATGTTGTCCAAATAAACCCCCTGTGTGGGGGTACGTGCCCGCACATCGTGTCGGCGGGTGGCCAGAGCTGAAGCGCCATCGGCATGAACGGGCATGTGCTCGTCGCCCGCCAGCATGAGTTGCACCTGTTCTTTGGGGATGGGTTTGGCCGCGCGCTCGTACAAGGCTTGCAGCACTTCCAAGGCACGCTCGGCCTTGGCTTTGTGGCCGTCGATTTTGAATTTCTCGTGGCTGTGTGCAATCTTCACTTCCAAACCAAGTTCGATGGTGCGCAGATGCTCATCCAAAGCACCGCACAAATGGCCCAAACGCGTGTTGTTGGCTGGACTGAATTGGTGGCGGAGTATCAAGAGGCGGGCCCGTATTGCATCTCACCGTTGCCAAACGACCAGTTTTCTTTGGCCACTTCCACCAAGCTGATGAACACATCTTGTTGGCGCATCCCCAGTTCTTTGGACAGGTCATCGGCGATGCGCCTGTAAAACTTCTTTTTCAATTCGATGCTGCGTCCCGCGTTCAGCGTGACTTGGATGAACACGATGTTGGCCGAGTATTCAATCCCCAAATAACTGGGTGCCACATTCAATGCAGTGCCTGGATGGGAAGTGATGATTTGAAATTTGTCGTCTGCTGGGACATTGATTTCTTCGATCATGGCGCGGTAGACAACTTCGCCAACGGCTTGGCCAAATCCTGCGGGATGGTGTTGTCCGTGGTCAATTCGCACGAGGGGCATGAGACGGCTTTCGGTGGTGGAGAACAAGTGAGGG
This sequence comes from Pseudomonadota bacterium, assembly GCA_039795515.1. GTDB lineage: Bacteria > Pseudomonadota > Gammaproteobacteria > Burkholderiales > Burkholderiaceae_C > Limnohabitans. Next base: position 6,055 of record JBDKLR010000089.1, read on the forward strand.
CAAAGCATACCCCATGCCTTTCGCCCTGCACGGGCCGAACAACCCGCAATCACACCGATAATCACCGCGAACAACACGCATCCACCACATGATTGGCAAACTCAGCGGCACACTCCTCGAAAAGAACCCACCTCAGGTGTTGGTCGACTGCCACGGCGTGGGCTACGAGGTGGATGTGCCCATGGGCACGTTTTACAACCTGCCCTCGGTGGGTGAACCCGTCAGCTTGCTCACCCACTTTGTGGTGCGAGAAGACGCACAGATTTTGTATGGCTTTGCCACAGCACAAGAGCGCAGCGCTTTTCGCCAGTTGATCAAAATTTCTGGCGTGGGTCCACGCATGGCCTTGGGTGTCTTGAGTGGCATGAGCGTGGAAGAGTTGGCCCAGGCGATTTCTTTGCAAGAGGCCGGTCGTTTGGTCAAGATCCCTGGGATAGGGAAAAAAACCGCAGAACGATTGCTGCTGGAACTCAAGGGCAAGATGGGCGCCGATGTGGGTCTGTCCGCGTCCAACCAGACCCCCAGTGTCCAAAACGACATCTTGCAAGCTCTGATGGCCCTGGGTTATTCAGACAAAGAAGCCTCGGCGGCGTTCAAACAATTGCCTGCAGACATGGGTGTGAGTGAAGGCATCAAACAAGCTTTGAAAGCCTTGGCCAGATGAGCATACAAACCGACGATTTCGCTCCTGAACCACGCGTGGTGTCTGCCGCGTCGGTCAGTCCCAAAGAAGAAGCCATTGAACGCGCCCTGCGGCCCAAGTTGCTGCAGGAGTATGTGGGTCAAGCGAAAGTGCGCGAACAACTTGAAATTTTCATTGGTGCTGCCCGCAACCGCGACGAAGCGCTGGACCATGTGCTGCTGTTTGGCCCGCCAGGCTTGGGCAAAACCACCCTCAGCCACATCATTGCCCAAGAGTTGGGTGTGAATTTGCGACAGACCAGCGGGCCCGTGTTGGAAAAGCCCAAAGACCTGGCCGCCTTGCTCACCAATCTTGAAAAAAACGATGTGCTGTTCATCGATGAAATCCATCGTTTGTCACCGGTTGTCGAAGAGATTTTGTACCCCGCTTTGGAGGATTACCAAATCGACATCATGATCGGTGAGGGGCCTGCCGCCAGAAGCATCAAGCTGGATTTACAGCCCTTCACGCTGGTGGGTGCGACCACCCGTGCTGGCATGTTGACCAATCCCCTGCGCGACCGCTTTGGCATCGTGGCGCGCTTGGAGTTTTATTCTTCCGAAGAGTTGCTGCGCATCGTCATGCGCAGTGGTGGTTTGCTCAAGGCGCAGTTGGACGAAGCCGGTGCTTTTGAAATTGCCCGTCGCTCGCGTGGCACACCCCGCATCGCCAACCGCTTGTTGCGCCGCGTGCGCGACTATGCCGAGGTCAAGGCCGACGGTCTGATCAGCCAGGCGGTGGCCGAGTCAGCGCTGGCCATGTTGGATGTCGATCCGCAAGGCTTTGATTTGATGGACCGCAAATTGTTGGAAGCGGTGATCCATCGTTTCGATGGCGGTCCAGTCGGCTTGGACAACATCGCGGCCAGCATTGGCGAAGAGCGCGACACCATTGAAGATGTGATCGAGCCTTTTTTGATTCAACAAGGGTTTTTGCAACGCACCCCGCGCGGACGCATCGCCACGCTTGCGGCCTATCGGCACATGGGTGTCGCACCGCCGGCCCCTGCTGGCGGCTTGTTCAGCCAAGACGGCGAATAAACACTCAGGCTGCTTTTTCTTCTCGCGCCTGTCCATCCAGGTGGCGCTCATCGGCCCAGCCGACCAATTGCAAGCCCTGCGGCGTCCACAGCAAACGGTTGATGGCCGTGTTGCGCAGCCCCCAGCTGCGCGCGGTTTGCAAAGACTGACCGGTGGCCAATCGGTATAGCATGTCCAAAACGCCACCGTGTGTCACCCAGGCGATCTGCTGGCCGCGGTGGCGAGCTGCCAATGCGCTGGCCACTTGTTCGATGCGTTCGGCCAGCATCAAAAGGCTTTCCCCGCCACCTGCTGGCGTCCATTCGGGATCGCGTTGTCGCCAGCGCAGGGCATCTGCGGGATGATGAAGCTCAATTTCAGCCCATGTTTGACCTTGAAAATCACCCAGATGGCGTTCTCGCAAAGCGGCAATCGGTGTGACAGTCAGGTTGCGGGGTTGCGCAATGGCTTGGGCGGTGGTGAAGGCGCGGTTCAAATCGCTCGCATAAACCGCATGGATGTCCTCTTCTTGCAAGGCCAGGGCCAACTGTCGGGCCTGCCATTCACCATGATCGTTCAGGGGAATGTCCAGGTGGCCTTGGATGCGGGTGTCGACATTCCAGGAGGTTTCACCATGGCGGATGGCCAAAATTCTTGTGGTTTCCATGGGGGCAAGTGTATGCAGGCCAGAAATCATGCAAAATAGAACGGTCGTTCTTTTTTATATCAACCCGTGAACAGCACTGCCACAACCACTGCAGATCCAGAGACCGGTCCAACCAGGCCCCGTATGATGCACAAGGGTCAACAAACCAAAGCGGCCATCGTCGATGCCGCCCTGGGTTTGGCCACCCAAATTGGTTTGGAAGGTTTGAGCATCGGCGCTTTGGCCGAGGTCATGCAAATGAGCAAGTCGGGCGTGTTCGCCCACTTTGGCTCGCGCGAGGAATTGCAAATCTCGGTCATTCGGGAATACCACCAGCGCTTTGAGATGGAAGTGTTTTTCCCTTCCATGCAGCAAGCCCGTGGGCTGCCCCGTTTGCGGGCCTTGTTTGAAAATTGGATGCAACGCACCAGTGCTGAAATTGATTCGGGCTGTTTGTACATCAGTGGTGCCGCAGAGTTTGACGATCGCCCAGGCCCTGTGCGTGACGCCTTGGCCAGTTCTGTCAACACCTGGTTGGCGGCCGTTCACCGGGCGGTGGTGCAAGCCCGAGAGGAACAACACCTGAGCCCCGACATGGATGCTTCACAGATGGTGTTTGAAATCCATGGCCTGATCTTGGCCTTGCATTACGAGGCCCGTTTTTTGAAATCCCACAAAAGCCTGCACCGCGCCAAACAAGGCTTTGAACAAATTCTTTGGCGCAATGGCGCTTCCAAAACCTAGGACAAACAATGCCCCATTACACCCCCCCTTTGCGTGACATGCAATTTGTGATGAACGAGATGCTGCAGGTGCCGCAAGTGCTGAAGTCATTGCCCGCCCATGCCGACATGGACGCCGACACGATTGCCGCTGTGTTGGAAGAAGGTGGCAAATTTGCCTCCGAGGTGCTGTTTCCGCTCAATAAAACAGGTGACCAACAAGGTTGTCATTTGGACCCGGTCACCCACGAAGTCAAGACCCCCGATGGTTTCAAACAAGCGTTTGAACAATTCGCTCAAGGTGGTTGGACCGCCCTCAGTTGTGACCCCGCTTATGGCGGGCAAGGCTTGCCGATTGTGGTGAACCAGTGTTTTTATGAAATGCTCAACAGCGCGAACCAGGCCTGGACCATGTACCCCGGGCTGACACACGGCGCTTATGAATGCCTGCACGCGCATGGTTCAGAAGAGCAAAAAAGACTGTACCTGCCCAAAATCACCAGCGGCGAATGGACAGGCACCATGTGTTTGACTGAGGCGCATTGCGGCACAGACCTGGGACTGTTGCGCACCAAAGCCGAACCGCAAGCCGATGGCACTTACAAGTTGACAGGCAACAAAATATTCATCAGCGCGGGTGAACACGACATGGTCAGCAATATTGTTCACTTGGTGCTGGCGCGTTTGCCCGATGCGCCTGCTGGCAGCAAAGGCATCAGCTTGTTTGTGGTGCCCAAATTTCAGGTGAATGCCGATGGCAGCTTGGGTGCGCGCAATGGCATCCACTGTGGCGGTTTGGAACACAAAATGGGCATCCATGGCAACGCTACCTGCCAGATGGTATTGGAAGACGCCGTGGGCACCATGGTGGGCCAACCCAACAAGGGCTTGGCCGCCATGTTTGTGATGATGAATGCCGCGCGCATAGGCGTGGGCATGCAATCACTGGGGTTGACTGAAGTGGCGTATCAAAATGCCTTGGCCTATGCCAAAGACCGCATCCAGTCGCGCAGCTTGTCCGGTGTGAAAAGCCCTGAGAAAGCGGCCGACAGCATCTTGGTGCATCCTGATGTGCGCAAGATGCTGCTCACCGCCAAGGCCTATGCCGAGGGCGGACGCGCCTTGAGTTTGTACTGTGCGTTGCTGATCGACCAAGAGTTGAACCACCCGGACGAACAGGTGCGCAAAGACGCCGCCGAGATGGTGGCCTTGCTCACGCCAATCGTGAAAGCCTTCATCACCGACAACGCCTGGACCGCCACCTCGTCATGTATGCAGGTGTTTGGCGGCCATGGCTACATCAGCGAATGGGGCATGGAGCAGTATGTCCGCGATGCACGCATCAATATGATTTACGAGGGCACCAACACGATCCAGAGCTTGGACTTGTTGGGTCGCAAGGTGTTGGGCAACCAAGGGGCCAGCTTGAAAAAATTTGGCCAATTGATCGCCGAGCTGGTGGCGGCTGAAACCGGCAATGAAGACATGGCCCCGTTCATCCAACCGCTGGCCAAATTGGGACAGCAAATGACCCAATTCACGGGTGAAATTGGCATGAAAGCGCTGAGCAACGCCGACGAGGTGGGTGCCGCTGCGGTGGATTATTTGCGCGTGGCTGGTCATTTGGTGTTTGGTTATTTTTGGGCGCGCATGGCCCAGGTCGCTTTGCAGCAAATCGCGCAAGGCCACCAAGATCCGTTTTACAAAGCCAAAATACAAACCGCACGTTTTTACTTTGCCAAGTTGTTCCCCGAAACCGCGTCATTGATGCAAACAGCCAAAGCGGGCAGCGATGTGCTGATGGACACGGCAGATGTGTTTGCTTGAAATCAACCCCAGGAGATGAATCATGAAAAAACTGTTGTTGGGCTTTTGTTGTTTGTGGGCTTCAGGTGTGTGGGCCCAAATGACCCCCGTGGGCACCTGGCACACCATCGATGATGTGACCAATACCCCCAAAGGCGAGGTTCAAATCACAGAGAAAGACGGCATTCTCACGGGCGTGATTGGCAAAGCCTTGCAAAACGATCCGAAAGCCAAAACCATCTGTGACCTGTGCAAAGACGACCGCAAAAACCAGAACATCATCGGCATGGAGTTTGTGCGCAACCTCAAGCGCGAGGGCAATAAAAACCTGTGGGCTGGCGGCGGCAAAATCCTCGACCCCAACAATGGCAAGGAATACACCTTGGAGATGGTGCCCATCGAAGACGGCAAGAAATTGCAAGTCAGAGGCTACATCGGACCTTTTTACCGCACCCAAGTGTGGTTGCGGGTTCAATGAGTGATTCGATGACACACATTCTTCAAAACCAAGAAGGCGCTGTTCTGACCCTGACCCTGAACCGGGTCGACAAGAAAAATTCGCTGACGGCGCAGATGTACGGTGAATTGGCTGACGCACTGGCGCATGCACAACAAGCCAGCGATGTGAAGGTGGTCTTGATCCAAGGCCATGAAACCGTGTTCAGTGCTGGCAATGACATCGCCGACTTTTTGCAGCAACCACCCGCGACACAAACCTCTCCCGTTTTTCGTTTTCTGCAAGGCATCGCCACCTTCCCCAAGCCCTTGTTGGCCTCGGTGTGTGGTCCCGCAGTGGGTGTGGGCACCACCATGTTGTTCCACTGCGACCTGGTTTATGCCGGTGACAACGCTGCTTTTTCCATGCCCTTTGTCAATTTGGGATTGTGTCCAGAGGCGGCTTCCAGTCTGCTGGCCGTGCGCCTCATGGGTTACCACCGAGCGGCCGAGGCCTTGCTGATGGGCGAACCATTTTTGGTCGATGAAGCCCTGGAAATGGGCCTGATCAGCAGGGTGCTGCCGCCCACCGAGGCCAGTGCCTACGCGCAAGCACAGGCCCACAAAATGGCCAGCAAACCCATCAGCTCTTTGATGGAAACCAAGCGCCTGATGAAAGCCGCGCAAACGCCTGCGGTTTTGGCTTGCATGCAAGAGGAGGGTCAATCCTTTGGCCGCATGTTGAAAGAACCAGCAGCGATTGAGGCGTTCAGCGCGTTCATGGAAAAACGCAAACCTGTTTTCAATTGACGCCGCTTGGGCGATCAAAACGCCCGCGCAGTCTCAGGGGCGTTGAATGCTGCGCGGTTGGCCTTTGTCATCGATCGCCACATAAGTGATGTTGGCCTGGGTGACTTTCAAATAAGTGCCCTGCATGCTGAAGCGTTCCGCATACACCTCGACCGTGACCGTGATCGAGGTGTTGCCGATGCGGGCGATGCGGCTGAAAAAGCTCAGGATGTCGCCCACTTTCACGGGTTGCTTGAACACAAATTCGTTCACCGCGACGGTGGCGATGCGACCGTTGACGTGACGCGCGGGCAATACCGCACCTGCCAAGTCCACCTGGGCCATGACCCAGCCGCCAAAAATATCCCCGTTGGCATTGCAGTCGGCCGGCATGGGGATCACTTTGAGCACCAGTTCAGCGTCTTGCGGCAAGGTGGTTGTGGTGGTGCGGGAATCGTTGTGGTATGTCACAGGCACAATCGGCTTTGTTGAAAATTTGATTATCGTCCTCCATGCACCGACCTGGTTCCAGTTACCCCCGCATACCCACGCAGACCGTCGCGGTCCAAGCCGACACCGATTGGCACACACTGCTGCGCCTGTTTCCATATTTGTGGGAATACAAATGGCGTGTCTTGGCAGCTTTGTCATTCATGGTGGGGGCCAAATTGGCCAACGTCGGGGTTCCGATCTTGCTGAAAGAGTTGATCGACAGCATGACGCCCCAGCCCAGCGTGGCGCAAGCCGTGCTGGTGGTCCCGATCGCGCTGTTGATGGCTTATGGCTTGTTGCGCTTGTCGGTGTCTGCCTTCACCGAACTGCGTGAATTGGTTTTCGCCGAAGCCACCCAAGGCGCGGCACGGCGCATCGCGCTGCAAACCTTTGAGCATTTGCATCGACTGAGCTTGCGTTTTCACTTGGAGCGGCAAACAGGCGGCATGAGTCGCGACATCGAGCGCGGTGTGCGTGGCATCGAGTCGCTGATTGCATATTCGCTCTACAGCATCGTGCCCACACTGATTGAAGTCATCTTGGTGCTGAGCATTTTGGGTGTGACATTTGACAAGTGGTACGCCATCATCACCTTGATCGCTCTGGCCAGTTACATCTACTTCACGGTCACGGTGACCGAGTGGCGCACGCAATTTCGCAAGCAGGTCAACGAGTTTGACTCGAGTGCCCACACCCGGGCCATCGACTCCTTGCTGAATTACGAGACGGTGAAATACTTTGGCAACGAGGCGTTCGAGGCCCAACGTTACGACGAGAACCTGGACAAACTGCGCAAGGCCCGCATCAAAGCCCAAAACTCGCTGAGCGCCCTGAACATGGGTCAACAAGTGATCATCGCGGTGGCTTTGGTGGCCATGCTCTACCGCGCCACGCAAGGCGTGGTGGAAGGTCGCATGACCTTGGGCGATTTGGTCATGATCAACGCCTTCATGATCCAGCTTTACATTCCTTTGAATTTTTTGGGGGTGATCTACCGCGAAATCAAACAAAGCCTGACCGATTTGGAGCGCATGTTCCAGTTGCTGGAAAAGCAACGAGAAGTGGCCGACCTGCAAAACGCTTGGCCCTTGAACTTGGCGCAACCTCCCGAGGTGCGTTTTGAAAATGTGCACTTCGCCTACGAAGCCGACAGACCCATCTTGCATGGCATCAGCTTGACCATTCCCGCAGGCAAAACGGTGGCGGTGGTCGGGCCTTCGGGATCGGGCAAATCCACCTTGGCGCGCTTGCTGTTCAGGTTTTACGACGTGCAGCAAGGCGCCATTCGCATCGATGGGCATGAAATTCGCCAACTCACGCAAGACAGTGTGCGGCAAGCGATTGGCATCGTGCCGCAAGACACGGTGTTGTTCAATGACACGGTCTACTACAACATCGCTTATGGCAACACCCAAGCCAGCCAAGCCCAAGTGGAAGACTCGGCGCGATCGGCCCGCATCCACGATTTCATCGCTTCAACACCCCAAGGCTACGACACCATGGTGGGCGAACGCGGTTTGAAACTGTCTGGTGGTGAAAAGCAACGCGTGGCCATCGCCCGCACGCTGCTGAAAAACCCGCCCATCTTGATCTTTGATGAAGCGACGTCCGCGTTGGACAGCAGCAACGAGCGAGCGATTCAGGCCGAGTTGCGCGACGCCGCCCACAACAAAACCACCTTGGTGATTGCGCATCGCTTGTCCACCGTGGTGGACGCCCATGAGATCGTGGTGCTCGATGCAGGCCATGTGATCGAGCGTGGCACCCACACGCAGTTGTTGGCTGCACAAGGGCGCTACGCCCACATGTGGTCCTTGCAACAAAGCCAGGAAGATTCGGCTTAAGGCAACTCGTCGTCTTCAGGGGGGTCGGTGTTGACGCGCGGCCCGATTTGACCCAATCGTGCTTTGAGGGACTGTGGTTCGCCTGTCAACAAGGCCGCGTACATGGTGGTGTTGGCCATGACCTTCTTCACATAGTCCCGGGTCTCACTGAAGGGCACACATTCGGCCCAAATAGCACCTTCCAATACAGGTCCATTGCGCCATTTGCGGGGACGACTGGGGCCAGCGTTGTAGGCCGCCGCCGCCATGGGCATCGAGCCGTGGAAGTTGTCGAGCACCATTTTCAGATAACTGGTGCCAATCGCAATATTGGTGTCACGCGAATTCAATTGATCGGTTTGAAAATTTTTCATTCCCGATTTCTTGGCAGTCCATTTGGCGGTGGCAGGCATGACCTGCATCAAACCCGTGGCGCCGACGCTCGATCGTGCATCGGTGATGAAACGGCTTTCTTGACGTATCAATCCGTAGACATAGGCGGGATCGAGCCGAACTTCCTTGGCGCGTTCCATCACCACCGATTGGTGGGGTGTGGGAAAACGGTGCGCCACATCGGATGGCGAGGTGCGTTCACTGGTGTTGATGCAGCGATCCCATATTTCGAGATCACACGCCCACTGCGAAGCCGCCAATTTTTCGCGATCGGTCCAGCGGCCTTTTTGACCTTGCGGATTGACAAAGCTGGTGCCGTAATTCCATTCGCGCACACCATCTTGGCGCAAACCAATGCGAATGGCATAGACCGCTCTTTGCAACACAGGGTTGTTTTTCACCGTGGCCATTTCAGCGGCTGTGGGTGCAGGGGGTCGGGCGGGCACCATGATTTTGCGACCCAATTCTTCTTCGGCCAATTGCTCATAAAAACCATGCGGCCCGGCCATGCTTTGCAAGGCAGCCAGCGCTTGCGCGGTGCTCGAAGCTGTGGGTGTGGCGCGTGCCAAAGCAGCGCGGGCGTGCCAGTACAACCATACCGGTTCTTTTTGAGCGGTGGGGCTCATGGCTTCGATGGCCGACGCCACCACCGACCAACGCGGTTTCTCATCCGCACGCAGCGCGGCCCGCGCCTTCCAAGCCAACATCTCATCGGTCAAGCCATCGCCATGGCCTGCCAAGGCGAAATAGGACAAGGCATTGCTGTCCAACTTCATGGCCGATTGCCGACCGATGACACCCCATACCCATTGCCTTTGTTCGCTGTTGAGTGATTGACCTGTTTTGCCGTTCATTTGTTTGGCGGCCACCTCAAAGTCGTTGGCCGCGATGCGCACCAAAGCCAAGGTCATCCATTCAGAAGCCTCTTTACCAAGGGAGGGTGCGCGCAACAACAGAAAACGGGTGGTGTTGGCAAACACCTCGTCCATCACATTCATGCTCTGACCGGACACCATGCGCGCCGCATCTTTGGCGGCTTGTTTGCGGTTGAACTCGGCCATCAGCCGTGCTTTGCGCCAAATGTCAGAGGGGGGCAAGCGCTTTTCCAGCAGCAGTTGCTCGACTGCAAAGGTGCAACCTTCATCGGCTTGGCGCTGCGTCAACCAAGTTTGACGAATCGATTCTTCTTGGGCTTTGGTGTTGACGAATTTCTTTTGGCTGCTTTCAAGCCATGCGTCATAACAAGCCACTTCCTTGTCGTCTTGCATGCGGTAGAGCGCGTGCTCGTGCTCAAACTGCGACCAATCTTTGCGTTGACCCAACAACAACAACCAGTCGTTGCGCAGGCGGTCTTCTTGGTAGGTGCCCGCGTAGCGGTTGAGAAACTCTTTGATTTCCACATCTGCGGCGTCCCCGAGTCGGGCGCGCAATTCCCAATAGGCGGCCCAGGGTTCGAGCACATGCCCGCGTGTTTGGGGCAGCAGTTGGGTGAGTTTTTTGCGGTCATTTTGAGCAAACGCCTGGGCCATGTCTAAAAACACGGCGTCGGATTTGTCCAGGGAAGCAGCAGCGAAGACCGGGGGTGTTGAGAAAAAACCGACACCCAGCAAGCAAGCCAGGCTGTAGCGAACAAGGAATGCGACCATGACACAATCAAGAGACTCAACAGAAGGGGTGCATTCTCCCATGGACAAAAAAGCCTTGCGCCAAGAATTGATTCAAGCACGCTTGGATTTGCCCGACCGCGCGCAGCGCGCCGACTTGTTGCAAAGGGTGATGCGCATCTGGTTGTTTGACCGCAAAGAAACCGTCATCGGTGCTTATTGGCCGATCAAGGGCGAGTTTGATCCTTTGCCGGCCTTGCATCGCTGGAAGGAAGACGGTGAATTGTTGGACGACCCGGTGTTGCGCCGCATCAGCCTGCCCGTGGTTGACAAGGCCACCAAAACCCTGCGCTTTCACGCCTGGTACCCCGGTTGCGACATGGAAGAGGATGCCTACAACATCCCCAAGCCCAAAGACACCGAAGTGGTGGTGCCCACGTTGTTGTTCGTGCCTTGCGTGGGTTACGGGCCGGGTGGCTACCGCTTGGGTTATGGCGGCGGCTTTTACGACCGCACCCTGGCCCAGTTGCAACCCCACCCATTCACCGTGGGCTTGGGTTTCACCAGTGGTTTTTTGCCCGACTTTGCGCCGGAGCCGCACGACGTGCCTTTGGACGCCTTGCTCAATGAGAATGGCGTGGTTTGGCCGGTCGGTTACTGATCACCATTCATGATCGCCTGGGTTTGCTGGGCTTCTTGAATGACCCATTCGCTGAAGGCTTTCACCTGCGTTCGAAGTGTTTTGCCGCCATCCACCAGCAACCAATAAGCCATGGGTGAGTTCTTCTGATCTTCTGGAAGCACCTCTATCAAAGAACCATTGGCCAAACTGTCGGCAATCAATGGTGGTCGAGCCAACACCACGCCCTGGCCATTCAATGCGGCTTGCACCATTTGGTAGGTGTAGTTGAAGTAAATCCAACTTTGTGGCTGAAAACCTTGCAACCCATGGGCTTGCAGCCAATGACGCCAGGTGCGCCAGTCCAGGTGTGATTTGTGGGGTTCGCTGGCTTCGATCAGCGTGAAGCGACTCAAGTCGGCTGGCGATTTGATCGGCCCGAGTTGATTCAACAAATGCGGACTGGCCACCACCACCAATTGGTCATCAAACAAACGCAAGGCGTTGCCAGGCATGCGATCGGCTGGTCCGTAGCGAATCGCAATGTCAATGTCCGAGATGCTCAGATCAATGGGTTTGTCATTGGCGTCGATGCGGATGTCGATCTCTGGATGCGCTTGTTGAAAATTCGACAATCGCGGTATCAACCACATGGATGCAAAAGAGGCGAAGGTGGAGACGGCAATCGATTTGCGTCGACCTGATTGACGAACTTGCATGACCGTGTTGTCGAGTTCTTGAAGAACAGCACTGGTGGTTCGCAGCAGCTGCAAGCCTGCTTCGGTCAATTCCACGGTGCGTGAATGACGCAAAAACAAAGCCATGCCCAATTCATCTTCGAGGGACTGAATTTGCCGACTCACAGCCGACTGGCTCAAGGCCAATTCTTCTGCCGCAGCTCGAAAATTCAACAACCTGCCGGTGCATTCAAAAGCACGCAGAGGACCGATGGACAGTGGACGTGTGCGTAGATGTGACATGAATCGAGGTTAACGGTTGACCTGCATGGCATCAATGCCAAATGCGCATCAAACAACAGCATTTTTTGCATTGGACACACCCAGAGAAGCGTTCCAAGATAAATGCCCTGCATCCAAAAGAGGAGTTGCCCATCATGAACAAGCCATGGATTGAATCGTTCGAGGTGACTCGTGCCATGTCCTTCAAGCCCCAGACCGATCATTTGCTGACCGTGTTGCAAGGACGTGCTTGGGTGACCTTGCGGGGTGAGATGGCGCAAGACAACCCCGATCACATTCTTGAAGAGGGTGCCACCCTGTGCGTTCCAGCGGGGCAACATGTGGTCATTGAATCTTGGGCGCGTCACGCACTGGATCCGCTGGAGGTGCAATGGCAAATTGCTTATGATGCTTTGGTTGTTTCAACCCCAGACCAAGGCATAGCATGTCCACCACCACCAAGGCTTTTGCCAGCCAAAGCGACCTGAGCGACAAGACCATCAGCTTCACCCAACTCAGCCAGCACTGTTGGGCCTACACCGCTGAAGGCGACCCCAACTCGGGCGTGATCATTGGTGACCAGTACATCTTGGTGAGTGATGCCACGGCCACGCCTTTGATGGCCAAAGACCTGATCGCCAAAATCCGCACTGTGAGCGACAAGCCGATCAAATACGTGCTGCTCACCCACTACCACGCGGTGCGTGTCTTGGGGGCCAGCGCTTATGCCGCTGAAGGGGCCACCGAAATCATCGCCAGCAAAGGCACCTACGACCTGATCGTCGAGCGCGGTGCGCAAGACATGCAAAGCGAGATGGACCGTTTCCCCCGTTTGTTCCGAGGTGCAGACAGCGTGCCTGGTCTGACCTGGCCCACCATGGTCGTCGGAGATGGCCAGCCCGGCCGCCAGGGCAGTTTGCGCATCGACTTGGGTGGTGTGCAAGTGGATATTTGGCACCCAGGTGCTGGGCACACCAGTGGCGACACCATCGCTTGGGTGGAAGCCGAAAAAGTGTTGTTCAGCGGTGATTTGGTCGAGTACCAAGCGGGTGTGTACACCGGTGACGCCCACCTGGCGCAATGGCCCGCTACTTTGGAGGCCTTGCGTGCCTTGAATGCCGAGGCCATCGTGCCAGGGCGTGGTGAGGCCATGCGTGGTCGCGCCGATGTGAACAAAGCTTTGGATTACACCAAGTTGTGGGTGGAAACCTTGTTCAAGTGTGGCCAAGAAGCCGTGGCCCAAGGCATGGACTTGAAAGCGGCCATGGCGCACACCCGGGTGCACATGGACCCGCTGTTTGGTCAGGTGTTCATCTACGAACACTGCTTGCCGTTTGATGTCAGCCGTGCTTATGACGAAGCGCAAGGCATCCGCAACCCGCGCATTTGGACGGCCGAGCGCGACAAAGAAATGTGGGCTTCTTTGCAGTCCTGAAGTCAGCCAGAGGTGCGCATCATCTTGCGCACATCTTCCTCATAGCCTTTCAACACCTTGACCGCATGGGCGCGTTGTGAAGCGCTGCTGGCGTTGTGGAACTGGGCTGCCGCTTCGCAATTGATGTGTTGTCGTTTCTTCAAATAAGCGGCGTAGCTTTCATCGGGTGTGTGCAAGCTGCGGTCGAACCATTCGCGCACCAAGACCGTGGCATCACTGATCGCGGGTTGCTTGCTGGCAATGGCTTGCAAGACCTGGGCGGCATCGGCTTGTTGGCGCAAACGCTCGTCCCATGTTTTGCGGATATCAAAGCCCGATGACTGGGCCAATTGACGAAGCAGGGTTTTTTGCGAGGAACTCAGTCGGCCGTAGATGCGCTCGGCATTCTCCTGGCCCTTGTCGGTTTGCACTTCGAGTTGGTCTTGGGCTGACCCGTCCATTTGCCACTCGTCACGCCATTTTTGATTGTCTTTGTCAAAGCGCTTTTTCAGCACACGGAATTGGTCGGGTTGCAAGCTCAGGGCCAAGCGTGCGGTGGGCGCTTCCATCTGCGACGCCACCGGCGTCAAGCTCTCGCGCATCTCGTCAAACCATTTGCACACCTGCGCGGCTTGGACCGGGCCCGGCGCCACGGCTTGCATCTCCTGCAGCCAATGCACATACAGCGGGAGCTGCTGTTGCCGGTGCCAGTTTTGCACTTGCGTCAAATCAGCCACCACCTGGCGCTCTTGGGCGCTGCTCAAGTCCAAATGCGGGTTGAGCCAAGTGAACAGCACCAATTGCGGCCCGTTGTTGTAGCCGGTCACCACCAGGCTGCAGCCGCTCAAACCCCAGACCAGCAACAGAACCAGCCAACGGGCGCGCGCGCCCAGGCCGCCCAAGCGCTGATTGATAATCCGGGCAACACAAGGAAGCAAGTTCATGGCATTCGTGGATGTGGTGGTGATGGCGGCGGGCAAAGGCACCCGCATGAAAAGCAGTATGCCCAAAGTTTTGCACCGTTTGGGTGGAAGGGCTTTGCTGCAGCATGTGCTGGACACGGCCGCCCAGATCCAGGCGCGTCGGGTGGTGGTCATCACGGGCCATGGGGCCGAACAAGTCGAAGCCACATTGCAAGGCCAAGCGCATTTGCAATGTGTGCGTCAAATGCCGCAACTGGGCACCGGTCACGCCATGCAACAGGCCGTGCCGGTGTTGGACGATGACGGTGTCACCTTGGTCTTGTCGGGTGATGTGCCCTTGATTCAAGCAGACACCTTGCAAGCTTTGTTGCGCTTGTGTGATGGCCAGCACTTGGCTTTGCTCACCCTGCACACCCCCACCCCCACGGGCTATGGTCGTTTGGTGCGCCACGCCGAGCAGGTGCAAGCCATCGTGGAAGACAAAGACGCCACCCCTGCGCAACGTCAAATTCAAGAGATTTACAGCGGCATCATGGCCGTGCCCACCCGTTGGCTGCGGGCTTGGTTGGCTCGACTCGACAACCACAATGCCCAACAAGAGTATTACCTGACCGACGTGGTGAAGTTCGCAGTGGCCGATGGCTGCCAAGTGCTGGCGCATGGCATCACCGAGGCTTGGCAGGTGGAAGGTGTCAACAACCCGGTGCAACTCGCCGCGTTGGAGCGCGCTTATCAACACCTGCAAGCCCAAGCTTTCATGAACGCGGGTGTGCGCTTGGCCGACCCCGCACGTTTCGATGTTCGCGGGACGCTCAGCTGCGGTGCAGATGTGGAGATCGATGTCAACTGCGTGTTTGAAGGCGTGGTGCACTTGGGCGATGGTGTTCGCATTGGCCCCCACTGCGTGATCGCCAATGCCCATATCGGAGCAGGCACGGTGATTCAAGCGTTCAGCCACATCGACGGGGAACAACAAACCGTGAAAGTGGGACAAGATGCGCGCATCGGTCCCTTTGCCCGCTTGCGACCCGGCGCCGATTTGGGTGATGAGGTGCACATCGGCAATTTTGTCGAGGTGAAAAACGCCACCATGGCCAAAGGGGCCAAGGCCAATCACCTGGCCTATTTGGGCGACGCCACCGTGGGCGAGCGCGTCAACTATGGCGCGGGCAGCATCACAGCCAATTACGATGGTGCCCACAAACACCGCACCGTCATCGAAGCCGATGTGCATGTGGGCAGCAACAGTGTGTTGGTGGCCCCGGTCACCTTGGGCGCGGGCGGCACCATCGGTGGCGGCTCGACCATCACCAAAGACACCCCAGCAGGCGCACTCACCGTGACGCGGGCCAAGCAAACCAGCATTGAAAACTGGCAGCGCCCCGTCAAAACAAAAAAATAAAGGACCAATCATGTGCGGCATCGTCGGCGCAGTCTCCACGCGCAACATCGTTCCCATCTTGGTGCAGGGTCTGCAACGCCTCGAATACCGTGGCTATGACTCGTGTGGCGTGGCGGTCAACAGCCCGCAAGCGCAAATGGGACAAGCCCCTGGCTTGCAGCGCGCGCGCAGCACGGCGCGTGTGGCCGAACTGATCGACCAAGTCAATGACAGCCATGCAGGGCTGCAAGGGCTCACTGGCATTGCCCACACCCGTTGGGCCACGCATGGGGCCCCGGCGGTGCACAACGCCCATCCGCATTTCAGCCGCGACCGCATTGCCTTGGTGCACAACGGCATCATTGAAAACCACGAAGAACTGCGTGCCGACTTGCAAGCCAAGGGCTACAGCTTTGTCAGCCAAACCGACACCGAGGTGATGGCGCATTTGATCGACTCGCTCTACCAAGGTGACATCTTGCAAGCGGTGTTGCAAGCCACGCGCGCGTTGCGCGGTGCCTTCGCCATCGCGGTCATGGCCAAAGACGAACCCCACCGGGTCATCGGTGCGCGTGCCGGATCTCCGCTGATTTTGGGTGTGGGTGAAGGTCAAAACTTCTTGGCCAGCGACGCCATGGCCTTGGCCGGTGTGACCAACCAAATTGTCTATTTGGCCGAAGGTGATGTGGTGGATGTGCAGTTGACCAGCTACCAGCTGTATGACGCGGCTCTTCAGAAAGTGGCGCGCGAGGTGCAAACCGTGCATGCCCACAGTGGTGCGGCCGAATTGGGCCCATACAGCCACTACATGCAAAAAGAAATTTTCGAGCAACCACGTGCCATAGCCGACACCTTGGAAGGCATTGAAGGCATCGTGCCCGAATTGTTCGACAACCCGTCACGGTCTCAGCCAGGCCTGGCCGCCCAGGTGTTTGCAGACATCGATTCGGTGTTGATCTTGGCCTGTGGCACCAGTTATTACAGCGGCTGTGTGGCCAAGTACTGGCTCGAGAGTTTGGCGAATATCCCTTGCCAAGTGGAAGTCGCCAGCGAATACCGCTACCGCACTTCGGTGCCCAACCCGCGCAGCTTGGTGGTCACCATCAGCCAGTCGGGTGAAACCGCCGACACCTTGGCCGCTTTGCGACACGCGCAAAGCTTAGGGATGCCACACACCCTCACGGTGTGCAATGTGGCCACCTCGGCCATGGTGCGTGAATGTGCCTTGGCTTACATCACCCGCGCTGGTGTGGAAATTGGTGTGGCATCGACCAAGGCCTTCACCACCCAGTTGGCCGGTTTGTTTTTGCTCACCTTGGCGCTGGCCCAGGCCAAAGGTCGACTGAGCGCCGCTGATGAGGCGCAGCACCTCAAAGCCATGCGCCATTTGCCTGTGGCCCTGCAAAGTGTGCTGGCCTTGGAGCCGCAACTCATCGCTTGGGCGCAAGACTTTGCCAGCAAAGAAAACGCTTTGTTCTTGGGGCGCGGTTTGCATTACCCGATCGCGCTCGAAGGCGCGTTGAAGCTGAAAGAAATCAGCTACATCCATGCCGAGGCATACCCGGCAGGTGAGTTGAAGCACGGCCCCTTGGCGCTGGTGACCAGCGCCATGCCGGTGGTGACCGTGGCCCCCAATGACACCTTGTTGGAAAAACTCAAAAGCAATTTGCAAGAGGTGCGCGCCCGTGGCGGCGTGTTGTATGTGCTGGCCGATGCCGACACGCGCATCGAATCAGCAGAGGGCTTGCATGTGATTCGCATGCCCGAGCACTATGGTGAGTTGTCACCGCTGTTGCACGTCGTGCCCTTGCAGTTGTTGGCCTATCACACGGCCTGCGCACGTGGCACCGATGTGGACAAGCCGAGGAATTTGGCCAAGTCGGTCACGGTGGAGTGAGTTTCTGTCATCGCGTTGATAATGAACAATATGTGTTTTCAAGTTGTAAAGGATTTCTCATGGTTAAACATTCAATTTTTGCGGTCTTCCTCCTGACCTCCTTGGGCGTGCAAGCGCAAACGCTGTGTGCTGCAGAAGAGATGAATCTGTTCAGTTGTGACATCGGCAAGAAAGTACTCTCCGTATGCGGATCCAAAGACTTGAGTGCAGAACAAGGATGGATGGAATACCGGTTTGGCACCTCCGAGAAATTGGAAATGGTTTACCCCGAAAAACGTGCGCACCCTCAAAAGACATTCAAAGCCAACAGACTCTACAGCTCAGTCGAACAAAGTTTGATTCAAGAATTGCAATTCAAAAAATCAAACACCACCTACACGGTTTACACCCAAGAGATCAAAGGTAAAAAAGAAGCAGGAGTGATGGTGACCACTTCTAAAGACGTCACATTGAAATGCAAGAGTCTCAAAGGAACATCCGACTTCAACATGCTGTTGAATGAATTGAATTTGGATCAGGTTGAATGATTTAGAGTGCATCTTGCGCCGGCAATTGGTCTTTGATGGAACGAATAACACCTCACAGCGCAGTCCTCACCCGCATGCCCACCTGGTTCATTCCCCACGGCGGTGGCCCGTGTTTCTTCATGGACTGGAACCCGGTTGATGCCTGGGACCGCATGGCCGATTATTTGAAAAACGCACACCTCAGCTTGCCGCGCCAGCCCCAAGCCATTGTGTTGGTGTCGGCGCATTGGTTGCAGCCCCAGGTCATGGTCACCAGCGCGGCCCAGCCTGCGCTCATTTACGACTACTACGGTTTCCCGCCGCACACCTACGAGCTGACCTACCCGGCACCGGGCGCGCCGGCCTTGGCCCAACGCATCGTTGACCTGTTGCAAGCCGCAGGCATTGAGAGTGGTGCAGACGCGCAACGTGGGTTTGACCACGGGATGTTCATCCCGCTCAAACTCATGTTCCCAGAGGCCGACATCCCCGTGGTACAGCTCTCGCTGCACAGCTCGCTCGATCCGGTGCAACACCTGCAAACAGGCCGTGCTTTGCAGAGCTTGCGTGATGAAGACGTGTTGATCATTGGCAGTGGCATGAGTTTTCACAACATGCGCGCCTATGGCAACCCGCAGTACGCGCCCATCTCGGACGAATTTGACAACTGGCTGACCCAAGCGGTGCAAGCCGAATCGCCATTGCGTGACCAACTTTTGGCGCATTGGGACCAAGCGCCCCGCGCACGAGATTGCCATCCACCCAGGGCCGAGGAGCACCTGATTCCCCTCATGACCGTGGCCGGTGCCGCAGGTGACTCTGTAGGGAGCAAGGTGTTTTCTGACCGGGTGATGGAAACCACCTTGTCGGCATTTGCATTTGGTTGAACCTGGGGGACCATGAGCACCTTTGACCTGCCACCGCTGCCACACTATTTCACGCCAGCGCACGAGCAGTTCCGTGCCAGCCTGCGCAGTTTCATGGACCGCGAGGTCACACCGTTTGTGAACGCCTGGGACGAGGCAGAAACCTTCCCCCCGCGCCTGTACCAGCAAGTGGCCGATTTGGGCGTCACGGGTTTGGGCTATCCCACGCATTTGGGTGGCACACCAGCCGATGTGTTTTACAAAATCATCTTGGCCGAGGAATACGCCCGTTGTGGCAGCGGGGGCCTGCAAGCCTCGATCAACTCGCACACCATTGCATTGCCCCCCATCTTGATGGCCGGATCAGACGCTTTGCAACAAGAAGTGGTGCCCCCAGTGTTGCGCGGCGACAAGATCGCGGCCTTGGCGGTCACCGAACCCGGCGGTGGCTCGGACGTGGCGGCATTGAAAACCACGGCGGTGCGCGATGGCGACGATTACATCGTCAACGGTGAAAAAACATTCATCACCTCGGGCATGCGTGCGCACTTCATCACCACCGCGGTGCGCACCGATCCGCAGTCCAAAGGTGCCCAAGGCATTTCGGTGTTGGTGATCGATGGCGACACACCGGGACTCACGCGCACCGTGTTGAAAAAAATGGGTTGGTGGTGCTCGGACACGGCGCATCTGCACTTTGACAACTGCCGTGTGCCAGCGACTCGCTTGGTGGGTGAAGAGCACCAGGGCTTCAAAACCATCATGAGCAATTTCAATGCAGAGCGTTTGTTCATGGCCGCTGTGGCCTATGGCCAAGCCCAAGTGTGTGTGGACGAAGCCCTGGACTGGGCCCGACAGCGCAGCACCTTTGGCCAACCCTTGTCCGAGCGTCAAGTGGTGCGTCACAAGCTCATGGACATGCAATTGCGCATCGATGCGGCGCGCAGCCATGTGCACGAGTTGGCCTACCGCATCGAGCACCAACTGGGTGAACCAGCGGCCTTGGTGGCCCGCATCGCCATGGTCAAAGTGCTGGCCACGCAAGCGCTGCAGTTTTGCGCCGACCAGGCCCTGCAAATATTGGGGGGCATGGGTTATATGCGCGGCACCCGCAGTGAACGGATTTACCGCGAGGTCAAGGTGATGATGATTGGCGGCGGTTCGGAAGAAATATTGAAAGACTTGGCTGCACGGCAGTTGGGGGTGTGAGATGCAAAGCATTTGCCAAGACCTGCTCGACGAATACCAATCACTGGCCGATTTGTGTGAAACGCTCAGCTTGGCGCAATGGCAAACCCCCACCCTGTTTCACCACTGGACACCGTGGGATGAGATCGCCCACCTGTGCTACTTTGACGAAACCGGTTTGCAATCGGCGACCGATGCCCAGGGCTTCAATGCAGCCGCTGTGCCCTTGGCCAAGCGCTTGTACGCGGGCGAAGCCATCAGCGCGATCGCCCGCGAACGCTATGCGCACTTGAATGGGCCGGCATTGTTGGCGCACTGGCGCGGCTTGCACCAAGCCTTGGTGAAAGCCTTGTCGACACTGGATGTGAAAGACCGATTGCCTTGGTATGGACCACCGATGAGCGCTCGCTCGTTCGCGTCTGCGCGATTGATGGAAACCTGGGCCCATGGTCAAGACATCTGGGACATGGTGAAACGCCAGCGTCCCGCAAGTGCCCGCTTGAAACACATCGCGCACTTGGGGGTGACCACCTTCAAATGGACTTTTGCCAACCGCCAATTGCCCGTGCCCGAGACGCCGCCGCATGTGGCGTTGCTTGCGCCCGATGGCGAGCACTGGTCTTGGAACCCCGCATCGGACACCCATTGGGTGCAAGGCAGCGCGCAAGATTTTTGTTTGCTGGTCACGCAACGCCGCCACTTGCACGACACCGCTTTGCGCCATCAAGGCGAGGGCGTGCAAGAGTGGTTGTTGATGGCCCAGTGTTTTGCTGGACCACCGGCGGACGGTCCGATGGCGGGTGTGCGTGTCTGAACCACTGTCCTTGCACCACCAAGCCCTGATCACTCAGGCCTTGGCGCGCTTTCAACGCGACCAAGGTGAACACTGTTTGTCGGACCACAGCTTTGCCAACTTTTATTTGTTCCGACAAGCCCACCAGTACCGCTTTGTCGATGGCGAATGGCCGTGTTTGACCGGCGTGAGTTATGACGGCCAGGCCTGTGTCTGGCCCTTGTTTGATGTGACCCAAATGCCTTGGGACCGTTTGCAAACGTGGTGTCGGCAACTGAACCTGCCGCAGTCGGTGCTTTTTCCGCTGAGTGCGTCACAGGTGCAGGGTTGGGGTCACCTCGGGGCTGGCTGCGAAGCCCACCGAAATGACGCCGACTATGTCTACGCCGCCGATCAATTCAGGCATTACCAAGGGTCGGTGCTGAACAAAAAACGCAACCTGGTGCGGCAACTCCTGTCTGCCCACACGCTGACGGTGCAAGCCTATGACCACAGTTGTGCATCAGGCGCGCAAGCGGTGTTGGCCGATTGGATGCGGGCCAAGGGCAAAGCCACGGGCGAGGCCGACCAAGGGCCGTGCTTGGAAGCCTTGCAGTTGTATGCGCAACTGGGTTTGCATGGATTTTTTTACCAGGCCGATGGCCAAGCCGCAGGCTTTGTGTTGGCCGAAAGCCTGGCGCCTGGCGTGTGGGTGATGCGTTTTGCCAAAGGCATGGACCATTTGAAAGGCATTTACCAATACATGTTCCAGCAAGTTTGCCAAGCCCACCCCGACTTGCATTGGCTCAATTTCGAGCAAGACCTCGGCGTAGAGAACCTGCGCCAAACCAAGCTGTCCTACCAACCCACGCACTTGCTGGCCAAATACCGCCTGCGGTTGAGCCAGTTGTTGGCAGACAGCCTGGTCCGCAACCCTTAGCATGTCTCTTTCACAAAGCACAACCATGGCCCAACTCGACACCCAGCTGTTGCCCAGCAACGAGAACTTCCAAGCCAACCGCCAAGGCATGTTGGACCTGCTGGCGCAGGTGCGTGCCTGCGAGCAGCGCACGGTGCACAAGTCGGCCGCCTCAGCCGAGCGCTTTGCCAAGCGCCAACAGTTGTTGCCACGCGAGCGCTTGGCGCTGTTGCTCGACCCTGGCACGCCGTTTTTAGAGCTGTCCACTTTGGCGGGTTTGGGCTTGGACCAGAAAGACCTGGGCCAAAGCATTCCTGGCGGCGGTGTGGTGGCGGGCATTGGCGTGGTGAGTGGTGTGCGATGCATGGTCAACGTGTCCGACTCGGGCATTGACGCGGGCGCATTGCAGCCCATGGGCTTGGACAAGCAATTGCGCATCCAAGAAATCGCCCTGGACAACAAGCTGCCCTATATCCAACTGGTCGAGAGCGCGGGTGCCAACCTGATGACCTACCGCGTGGAAGATTTTGTGCGCGGCGGCAGCTTGTTTCGCAACATCGCTCGCCTGTCGGCGGCGGGCTTGCCCGTGGTCACCGTCACCCACGGCTCATCCACCGCTGGCGGCGCATACCAAACCGGCTTGTCCGACTACATCATCATGGTGCGCGACCGTTCACGCGCTTTTTTGGCGGGCCCGCCTTTGCTGATGGCCGCCACCGGCGAGGTGGCCACCGAGGAGGAACTCGGTGGGGCGGTCATGCACACCAGCATCTCGGGCTTGGGCGACTACCTGGCCGAAGACGACCGCGATGCGATCCGCATGGCCCGCGAGATCATGGCCCACATCGATTGGGACCGTGTGACGGACGAAGCACCACGGTCGTTCAAACCACCGCGCTTTGACGCCGAGGATTTGCTGGGCATCATGCCCATGGACCACAAGCGTCCGGTGGACATGAAAGAAGTGATCGCGCGTTTGGCCGACGACGCCGATTTTTTGGAGTTTGGCGCCAACTATGGCAGCGCCACGGTGTGTGGCCACATCAAGCTCGAGGGCTGGCCGCTGGGCATCGTCACCAACAACGGTCCGATCGACGTGGCCGGGGCCAGCAAAGCGGCGCATTTCATCCAAGCCTGCTGCCAGTCGCGCACCCCCATCCTGTATTTGAACAACACCACGGGTTTCATGGTGGGCAAGGCTTTCGAGGAAGACGGCATCATCAAGCACGGCTCCAAGATGATCCAGGCGGTGACCAATGCCACCGTGCCGCAAATCACGATTTACTGCGGCGCCTCGTTCGGTGCGGGCAACTACGGCATGTGCGGGCGTGGTTTTCACCCGCGCTTTTGTTTCAGTTGGCCCAACGCCAAAACAGCGGTCATGGGTGGCGAGCAAGCCGCCAAGACCATGGCCATCGTCACCGAGGCGGCCATGAAGCGCAAAGGCGCGGTCGATCAAGCCGCCTTGGACGATTTGCAGCAACGCATCATCGAACGTTTTGACAGCCAAATGAGCGTCTTCGTCACCAGCGCCCGTCTGCTGGACGACGGCGTGATCGATCCCCGCGACACCCGCAGCGTGCTCGCCCTGGTGTTGGCGGTGTGCCGCCAAGCCGATGCACGCCAACCCCAACCCATGCAATTTTCAGTCGCTCGCCCATGAAACTCAGCCACGAACACCATGAACTGCAGCGCTCGGTCAAGCGCTGGATCGACGAACAGATCAACCCGCATGTTGACGAATGGGAGGCCGCTGGAAGATTCCCGGCGCACCAGGTGTTCAAGCAAATGGGCGCGATGGGTTGGTTGGGTTTGTGCAAGCCCGAGGAGAACGGCGGTTTGGGCTTGGACTATTCGTATGGCGCGGTGTTGGCCGAGGCCTTGGGCCACATCCACTGCGGCGGCGTGCCCATGGCCATTGGGGTGCAAACCGACATGGCCACCCCCGCGTTGGCCGAACATGGCAGCGCCGAGTTGCGCGCCGAGTTTTTAACCCCCGCCATCCAGGGCGTGTTGGTGTCGTGTTTGGGCGTGTCCGAGGTGGGCAGTGGATCGGATGTGGCCTCGATCAAAACCACCGCCCGCAAAGACGGCGGGGACTATGTGATCAACGGCGGCAAGATGTGGACCACCAATGGCACCCAGGCCGATTTTTGCTGCCTGCTGGCCAACACCTCAGAAGGCGCACCGCACCGCAACAAGTCACTCATCATCGTGCCGATGAACACCCCGGGTGTGCAGGCGTCCAAGCCCTTGAAAAAAATGGGCATGCATGCCTCGGACACGGCGCAACTGCACTTTGACAACGTGCGTGTGCCCCAGCGCTACTTGATTGGCGAGGAGGGCATGGGCTTCATCTACCAAATGGAGCAGTTTCAAATCGAGCGTTTGTGGGGTGCGATGAACAACGTGGGCATGGCGCAGCGGGCCATCGACACCACCATCGCTTACACGCGCGAGCGCCAGGCCTTTGGCCGCGCCATCTTGGACAACCAAAGCGTGCACTACAAACTGGCCGAGTACCAAGCCGAGCTCGAATGCTTGCGCGCGGTCTGCTGGCAAGCCATTGAACAGATCGTCGATGGGCAAGACGCCACCTATTTGGCCACCGTGGCCAAGCTCAAAGCGGGGCGGTTGATGCGCGTCATCGCCGATGGTTGTTTGCAGTTTTGGGGCGGCATGGGTTTTGTCGATGAAAGCCCGATTTCCCGCATTTACCGCGATGGCCGCCTCACCTCCATTGGTGGCGGCGCGGACGAGGTGATGCTGCAAATCCTCAGCAAAAGCATGGGGATCTTGCCGCGATGAGCGCCACGCCATTCACCAAAGTGTTGATCGCCAACCGGGGCGAGATTGCACTGCGCGTCATGCGCAGCGCCAAAGCATTGGGCTACAGCACTGTGGCGGTGTATTCCACCGCCGATGCCACAGCGCGCCATGTGCGCGAGGCTGATCAAGCGGTGTGCATCGGCGAGGCCTTGCCTGCGCAGTCTTACCTGAACATCGCCGCCATCTTGACCGCGGCCCAGCAAACAGGCGCGGATGCGGTGCACCCGGGCTATGGCTTTTTGGCCGAAAACGCCGCCTTCGCGCAAGCCTGCGCCGATGCGGGTTTGGTGTTCATCGGTCCTTCTGCGCAAGCCATCACACGCATGGGCGACAAAGCCGGTGCCAAGCGCTTGATGATGGACGCGGGCGTGCCTTGCATCCCGGGTTACCAAGGCGAGGACCAAAGCGCGGCACGTTTGGCCCAGGAAGCACAAGCCCTGGGCTACCCGGTGATGATCAAAGCCACGGCAGGCGGCGGCGGGCGCGGCATGCGCTGGGTGCCCAGTGCCGACATGCTGCCCGAGTTGTTGCAAAGCGCGCAATCCGAGGCGCTCCATGCCTTTGGCAACGCCACCGTGATTTTGGAAAAAGCGGTGCATGAACCACGCCACATTGAAATCCAAATCCTGGCTGACAGACACGGCCATGTGGTTCATTTGGGTGAGCGCGATTGCTCGGTGCAGCGGCGGCATCAAAAGCTGATCGAGGAAGCGCCATCGCCGGCGGTGGATGCGGCCCTGCGCGAACGCATGGGCGCGACTGCGGTGGCAGCGGTCCAAGCCATCGCTTACGAGGGGGCCGGCACCTTGGAGTTTTTGCTG
Source organism: Pseudomonadota bacterium (assembly GCA_039795515.1). GTDB lineage: Bacteria > Pseudomonadota > Gammaproteobacteria > Burkholderiales > Burkholderiaceae_C > Limnohabitans. The sequence continues at coordinate 31,560 of JBDKLR010000089.1, forward strand.
GACGCGCAAGGGCGGTTTTACTTCATGGAAATGAACACCCGTTTGCAAGTCGAGCACCCGGTGACCGAGGCGGTCACAGGTTTGGATTTGGTGGCGCTGCAATTGCGCATCGCGGCGGGCGAGCACCTGGCTTTGCTACAAGAACAGGTGCAGATGCAGGGCCACGCCATCGAGGTGCGTTTGTGTGCCGAAGACGCCGAGCAAGGCTTCATGCCGCAAAGTGGCCGATTGCGACATTGGTCGGTGCCGTCTCCTCTGCGGGTCGAGCATGCATTGGCCAACGGGGCAGACATTCCACCGTTCTACGACTCGATGATGGCCAAGTTCATCAGCCATGGTGACAACCGCGAGGAAGCCAGACGTCGCTTGCTGCAAGGCTTGCAGGACACGGTGTGTTTGGGCGTCACCAGCAACCAGGCTTTTTTGAGCGCTTGTCTGGCGCACCCGGTGTTCGCAGCGGGTGAGGCGACCACAGGTTTCATCGCCCAGCATGCACAGGCTTTGTTGCAGACCGATGCCGACGTCGTGCAACAGGTGCTCGCCTTGGCGGCGGTGGTGATGATCGAGACCGCCCCCGGCGTGGTCTGGTCCTCGACACAGCGCCGCTGGCTGCACACACTGCCCTTACCCGTGCGCCTGCAAACGGGTGACGCCATGCACAGCTTGTCTTTGCGTCACCAAGGTGCGCGCCTTTACCAGGTAGAGGGCACGGATTTCTCCTTTGAGTTGGCATTGCTGGACTTGCAAGCCAGCGCCTTGCGTTTTGCTTGCAACGGCGTGCAAGCCTCGGCCACATGGGTGCGTGACGGTGATCAACTGTGGTTGCAGTCCTGCGGTCGTGCCTGGTCGTTCACCGACCAGACCCGCGCCGCCAGCCAACGGCAAGCGCTGGGTACGAGTGATGGCAAGCTGCGCGCGTCCATGAACGGGCGCGTGGTGGCGGTGCAGGTGGCGGTGGGTGATCAGGTGCAAAAAGGCCAAACCCTGCTCAGCTTGGAAGCCATGAAGATGGAGCACATGCACCTGGCCCCGGCCAGCGGCGTGGTCAAAAGCCTGCATGTGGCGGTGGGCGACCAGGTCTCTGCGCAGCGGGTGTTGGTGGAGATTGAAATCAAGCCAGAAGAGGTGGTGTCATGAGTGATGCGGTGTTGCTGGAAGCGCGCGGCGCGGCGTTTTGGATCACGATCAACCGACCCGACAAGCGCAACGCGATCAACGCCGAGGTGGTGCAAGGCATCCGCGAGGGCTATGCCCAGGCCCATGCCCGCCCAGACATCCGCGTCATCGTGCTGACCGGCGCGGGCGACAAGGCGTTTTGCGCGGGCGGTGATTTGCAACCCGACAAAGGCTTTGTGTTCGACCTGTCGCAACCGCAGGTGGCCTATGCCGACATGCTGCGCGAGGCGCACGCGGCCACGCTGCCCAGCATCGCACGGGTGAATGGCGTGTGCATGGCGGGGGGCATGGGCTTGCTGTGCATGACCGATTTGGCGGTGGCCAGCGACCACGCGCTGTTTGGCCTGCCCGAGGTGAAAGTGGGCGTGTTCCCGATGCAAGTCATGAGCCTGTTGCAACACCAAGTCGCCAAGCGCGTGTTGCGCGAGTGGGCCCTCACCGGTGAACCCTTTTCTGCCGAAGAAGCGTTGCGGGCGGGTCTGGTCAACCAGGTGGTGCCCGCAGCCGACTTGGACGCCAAAACCGATGCGTTGATCCAGCGATTGGCAGACAAATCACCGACAGCGATTCGGCGTGGCAAGTACGCCATGCGCGCCATCGAAAGCATGGGCTTTGAGCAAGCCATCGCCTTCACCGAAAGCCAAATCGCTTTGGTGGCGCAAACCGAAGACGCGCGCGAGGGCTTGGCGGCCTTCAATGAAAAACGCTCGCCCCAATGGACGGGTCGTTGAGGCCTTGGCCTTGCGTTTGCTGCGCCACCGATTCGGGCACCAAGAGCGGGATGTCCAACAGCATTTGCGCCATGCCCTTGCCCAAAGGATCGATGCGGCTTGATCCCGGACCGCCACCGTCCAAGGCCTCGTGCAACAGGTAGTTGATGGCTGACAGACCGGGCAAGTGAAATCGCTCCACCGGGCCATGCACCAGGTGTTTGAAATAGTCGGCCACCATCTCGGGGGTGAGACGGGCCCAGATCAGCGGCAGCCATTCCGGGCGGCGCGCCACCACGCCAATGTTGGACACATTGCCCTTGTCGCCGCTGCGCGCCCAGGCCAGGTCCAGGAGGCGCACCATTCGCTGAGGCTCTGAAGGTTCATGCCAAACAGGGGCGGCCACAGGGGTAGGTGCGGGGGCTGCCAAATCGGGCCAATCGGTTTGTTTCACCGCATGCCATTGGCCGTCGATGCTGAACCGCACCTGCACCTGCGTCTTGTCCAGCAAAAACGCCAAGGGTTTGATCAGCGGCGACACCGAGGGGCGACCCGCGCCAGGCCCGGTGGTGCCGGGCGACCAAGAGGTGCCCGAGGGCGCGATTTCGCGGGCAAAAATCGCCAAGGCGTCTTTGCTCGGATGGTCAACCACCACGCGCACCATCACCTCGCGCGAGGCCGAGGTACGGGCGTGATCACCGTACAACGTTTCCGCGCCAAAGAGCTGGATGCGGGCTGCGCTGAAGTCGGCATGGCCCGCTTGCTGAAACAAAGCGCGGCAGCGTTTCAAGATCGCCTCGCCGGTGCGTTGCGCTTTGGCCGCCGCATCGATGCCCACGATCACCATGCTGCCGGTGCAGCGATGGCCCTGCATGGCCGTGGCCGACACCTTGTACTGCGACGATGGCGCATGGCCGCGCGCCCCTTGCACCCGCACACGGTCCTCGCTGACTTGCGTGATCTCGACATGGCGAAAATCGCCAACCACATCGGGTAACACATAAGCACCGGGGTCGCCGATTTCGTAGAGCAGTTGCTCGGCCACCGCTGCGCGCAACACCCGACCGCCGGTGCCTGGGGGTTTGGTGAGTTCAAAACGGCCGTCGGCCTCTACCTCGATGATCGGGTAACCGATATGGTCCCAGTCGGGGATGTCCGCCCAATCGGTGTGCAAGCCCCCCGTGGCCTGGCATCCGCATTCGATGATGTGCCCGGCCAAACTGCCGCCGGCCAATCGGTCAAAGTCTTGCGATGACCAGCCGAATTCGTGCATCAACGGCCCCAATGTGACCGCGCTGTCCACGCAACGCCCGGTGATGACGATGTCCGCGCCTGCGGCCAAGGCTTGCGCAATGGCTTGCGCCCCCAAATAGGCGTTGGCACTGAGCAGCTTGTCGGGCAGCGCTTCGCCGCTGAACATGTCGCGGGTCTGGGCCGCTTGCAAACCGGGCAGCAAGTCCATCACATCGTCGCCTTCCACCACGGCGATGCGCGGCTGCAAGCCCATGGACGCCGCCATGCGTTGCAAGGCCTGGGCGCAGGCCTGCGGGTGGATGCCGCCGGCGTTGCTCACCACCTTGATGCCTTGGCGCATCACCGCTGGCAGCACCTGCTTCATGGCGATGTCGACAAAGTCGGTGGCATAACCCAGCTCAGGTGAGCGACGGCGCTGCGCCGCCAAGATCGCCATGGTGGTTTCGGCCAGGTAATCGAACACCAGGTAATCGATGAGCCCGCTGTCGACCAGTTGCGGTGCACCCACCGCGCTGTCGCCCCAAAAGCCCGAAGCCCCCCCGATGCGCACCACTTTGCTGTTGTTCATCCCACATTCCTTTGCAGCTTGGCCCCAATCCCAGCGCCAAGCTTAAGGCCAGAGCGAACGCCCCCGGCGGGTGTCCGCTGGCTGAACAGGCCGCATGGGTCAATCCCGAATGGCAGACCATGGGGACCAGGGTTAGCATCGACGCAGTTCATGAATGGAGATGCCCATGCGTTTGTCCCTGCTGATCACAAGTCTGTGGCTTGGTGTGCTGAGCCTGCCCGTGTCCGCCCAAATGACCGATTCCCCCCAACGCGTCGAACACCGCCGTGCCGATCTGAGCGGTGCGCCGGGCATGGAAGTCATCGCCTCGACCGCCGAGTACCAAAAAGGCGACTCGGTCATGCTGCACATCCACCATGGCGTGGAAGCCGCTTACGTGGTGCAAGGCGCCACCATCCAAGTGCCTGGCAAAGACCCGGTCACCTTGGTCACCGGCTCCAGCGTGTTGAATTTGCGAGACGCCCCGCATGCCGGTTGGGTGGTGGTGAGTGACACGCCCTTGAAACTGTTCACGGTGCACATCGTCGACAAAGGCAAGCCCTTGTACGACCCGGTACCCTTCAAATAACCACTGCGAGCCACCATGACCACCCACCGCCGTCACCTGTTGCAAGCCGCCGCTGGCGCATGCGCTTGGCCTTTGCTGGCCTCCAGCAGCTGGGCCCAAACCGCCGAATTCAAGCTCAAGCTCGCCAACAACTTCCCCGCCAGCCACCCGACCAACCTGCGCATGAAAGAAGCGGCGGACGCCATCTTGGCCGAGTCCAAAGGGCGGGTGGATATCCAGTTGTTCCCGAACAACCAGTTGGGCGGCGACACCGACATGCTGTCGCAGGTGCGCTCGGGGGCCATCGACTATTTCATGTTGTCTGGCCTGATCTTGCAAACCCTGGTGCCTGTGGCGGGCATCAACGGCTTGGCCTTTGTGTTCAAGGACTACCCCACGGTGTGGGCCGCCATGGACGGCGAATTGGGTGCCCATGTGCGTGGCGCGATTGCCAAGGTGAATTTGCACACCTTCGACCTGGCGTTTGACAACGGCTTTCGCAACATCACCAGTTCCACCAAACCCATCCAAACCCCTGCCGATTTGCAAGGCTTCAAGATCCGCGTCCCGGTCAGCCCCTTGTGGACCTCGATGTTCAAGGCCTTGGGAGCCTCGCCCGCATCGATCAATTTCAGCGAGGTGTATTCCTCCTTGCAAACCAAAATTGTCGAAGGCCAAGAAAACCCCTTGCCTCTGATCGAGTCGGCCAAGCTGTACGAGGTGCAAAAGTACTGCTCCATGACCTCGCACATGTGGGACGGCCAGTGGGTGTTGGCCAATGGCAAACGCTGGCAAGCGCTGCCGCCGGATGTGCAAGCCCTGATCACCAAGCATTTCAAAAAAGCCGCTTTGGCCCAGCGCGAAGACATTCGCCGCCTCAACAACGGTTTGGAAGCGCAGCTCAAGGCCAAGGGCCTGGTCTTCAACTACCCCGACATCAAGCCTTTCAGAGAGGTGTTGTCCAAAGCGGGCTTCTACCAGGAATGGAAAACCAAGTACGGCCCTGAAGCGATTGGCAAGCTTGAGAAATACACCGGCAAATTGGCATGAGCGTGTCTGGGCCTGAGCGGCTGTTGCGCGCCCTGGCCGAGTGGCCAGCGGCCTTGTTGGTGGTCGCCGAAATCGCGGTGCTCTCGGCTGGCGTCGTCAGCCGCTATGTCTTGCAAGACCCGCTCACCTGGTCCGACGAACTCGCTTCGGTCTTGTTCTTGTGGTTGGCCATGTTGGGTGCGGTGGTGGCCATGCAACGCGGTGAGCACATGCGTCTGACCGTGTTTGTCGCCAAACTCGCACCCCGTCAACGCCAGTTCGTCGACGCCTTGGTGGCCTGTCTCACCGTGTTGTTTTGCGGCTTGCTGTTGGGGCCTGCTTGGGAGCATGTGGACGAGCAATGGGTCATCCTCACCCCCGCGTTGGAAATCCCTGACGCTTGGCGGGTGGCCGCCGTCTTGGTGGGCCTGGGTTTCATGCTGTTGCAGTCTTTGCTGGACTTGTGGCGTCAAGACCGAGGCCGTCATTTGGCTGCTGCTGTGGTGGTGGTCTTGCTGTTGGGCGGCTTGCTCTACGCCGCCAAACCGCTGTTGATGAACGGCGGCCATGCCAATTTGCTGCTGTTTTTCGTGGTCATGGTGGCCTTGTGCGTGGCCATGGGTTTGCCCATCGCCTTTGCCTTTGGTCTGAGCACGGTGGCGTATTTGTTCTTTTCCACCACCACACCGCTCACCATCGTGGTCAGCCGCATCGACGAGGGCATGTCGCACCTCATCTTGTTGTCCGTGCCGCTGTTCGTGTTCTTGGGCGCGTTCATCGCGGTCACCGGTTTGGCCAAGGCCATGGTCGATTTTTTGGCCGCGCTCATCGGCCATTTGCGCGGTGGATTGCAATACGTGCTGCTGGCCGCGATGTATTTGGTGTCGGGCATCTCGGGCTCCAAAGCCGCTGACATGGCGGCGGTGGCCCCCGCGCTGTTCCCCGAAATGAAGCAACGCGGCGCGCACCCAGGCCGCTTGGTTGCTTTGCTGGCCGCTTCGGGCGCGATGAGCGAAACCATCCCACCCAGCTTGGTGTTGATCACCATCGGCGCGGTCACGGGGGTGTCCATCTCGGCCTTGTTTGTCGGTGGATTGGTGCCTGCCTTGGTGGGTCTGCTGGCGCTGTCGGTCGTGGTGTATTGGCAAGCCCGCAGCTCGGAGGAAAGCCCGGTGCCCCGTGCGCCCGCGGCAGTGGTGTGGCGCAGTTTGCTATTGGCCTTGCCCGCCTTGGCTTTGCCCTTTGTCATTCGCTCGGCGGTGGTGGAGGGCGTGGCCACCGCCACCGAGGTGTCGACCATCGGCATTTTGTACACCTTGGTGGTGGGCCTCTTGGTCTATCGCCAAATGGACTGGCGTCGCATGGGCCCCATGTTGGTGGAGACCGCTGCTTTGTCGGGTGCCATCTTGCTGATCATCGGTTGCGCCACCGCCATGGCCTGGGCCCTCACCCAATCGGGCTTTTCACGCGATTTGGTGGCGCTCATGACCCAGGTGCCAGGCGGCGCGACAGGTTTCATGGTGGTGAGTTTGTTGGTGTTCGTGGTGCTGGGCAGCATCTTGGAAGGCATTCCGGCCATCGTTTTGTTTGGGCCTTTGTTGTTTCCCGTGGCCCGCGCTTTGGGCATTCACGAGGTGCACTACGCCATGGTGGTGGTGTTCGCCATGGGCCTGGGCTTGTTTGCGCCACCAGTGGGGGTGGGTTTTTACGCGGCCTGTGCCATCGGCAAGGTCGAGCCCGACCAGGCCTTGGGCCGCATCTGGCCTTATTTGGGCGCTTTGCTATTGGCGCTGTTGGTCATCGCCTTTGTGCCTTGGGTGTCGATTGGCTTCCTATAATCCGCTCCTTACATGAGCCTTTTGAAATTCATCCGTCCAGACCTGCAAGCCATGCAGGCCTATGTCGTGCAAAACGCCACGGGCATGGTCAAGTTGGACGCGATGGAGAACCCCTACACCCTCCCGCCCGATTTGCAAGCCCAGCTCGGTCAGCGCTTGGGCGCGGTGGCCATCAACCGCTACCCCGGTGCCCGCATCGACGACCTGAAACACGCTCTGGCCCAACATGTCGGTCTGCCAGCAGGTCACAGCCTGATGCTGGGCAACGGCTCAGACGAACTCATTTCCCTGTTGTCTTTGGCGTGTCAGCTGCCGGGTGCCAAGGCACTGGCCCCCGAGCCGGGGTTTGTCATGTACGCCATGAGCGCCCAATTCCAAGGCCTGGGCTACATCCCGGTGTCTTTGCGCGACGACTTTGCGTTGGACGAAGCGGCCATGTCGGCCGCCATCGCCGAACACCAACCCGCCATCGTCTACCTGGCATACCCCAACAACCCGACCGCCAATTTGTGGGACGCTGCGGTCATGCGCCGTTTGATCGCCCAGGTGTCGGCCTATGGTGGTTGGGTGGCATTGGACGAGGCCTACCAACCGTTTTCCAGCGCCACTTGGCTGGACGAGATCCAGCGTGACCCGGCTGCCAACGCCCAGGTGCTGCTCATGCGCACCTTGTCCAAGTTTGGTTTGGCCGGTGTGCGCATTGGTTACATGATCGGTCGCACCGAGGTGTTGGCGCATTTGGACAAAATCCGCCCGCCTTACAACGTGAGCGTGCTCAATGCCGAATGCGCTTTGTTCGCGCTGGAGCACGCCAGCGCGTTTGAGCGCCAAGCCCAAGCCATTTGTAGCGAGCGCGAACGTTTGACCACCGCCTTGAATGCGCTGCCCGGT
>JBDKLR010000090.1:0-8284 GCA_039795515.1 Pseudomonadota bacterium
TGATGCGTTCTTTGAGGCTCATGGGAAATTCCTGAGAAATTAAAAAAACCCGCACGGGCGGAACCCGGCGGGCTGTGTGCACTGGGCCCGCAGGCTCAGAACATCTTTTTGGGCAACTGCATGCTGCGCACACGCTTGTAGTGGCGCTTGACCGCAGCAGCTTTTTTGCGCTTGCGCTCAGCCGTGGGCTTTTCGTAGAACTCGCGGGCACGCAGGTCGGTGAGCAAACCCAATTTTTCAATGGTGCGCTTGAAGCGGCGCAGGGCCACGTCCAAAGGTTCGTTTTCTTTTACACGGATGGTGGTCATTGACAACAATTTTCAAAATGTGCACACCTTGGAGAAGAAGAAGATCGGACTTCAAAACCGTGGCGGCGGTGGTTCCCAACGGGTTGTGGCTGTCGGGGGGTGGCCGTAATCAAGCCTGACATTATAGCGGGTTCAGTCGCTCCGCCAAGGCCTTGGCGCAGGCGTGTGCGCTGGACCAGGCCCATTGGAAGTTGTACCCCCCCAGCCAGCCTGTGACATCCACCACTTCCCCAATGAAATAAAGGCCCGGCTGGCTGGATTCCATGGTTTGTTGGGACAGGTCGCGGGTGTCCACCCCACCAGCGGTGACCTCGGCTTTGGCATAGCCCTCGGTGCCCGATGGGGTCAGCGACCAGTCACTCAAAGCCTCGGCCAAGGCGCGCAAGGCTTTGTCGGGGGTGTCGGGCAGGCTGCGTTGCCAAGCCGGTTCGCGGGCCACCCAGGCCTCGGCCAAACGGGCTGGCAACCAAGTGGCCAGGGCATTGCCGACTTGTTTTTTAGACGACTGTTTGGCAGCCAGCAAGGCCTCGTCCAGTGCCAAATGAGGGGCCAAATTGAGCGAAATCGGTGAGCCTGGTTGCCAATAACTGGATATTTGCAGCACCGCAGGGCCAGACAGGCCTCGGTGGGTGAACAGCAAATCTTCTTCAAACAAGGGACGTTGTTTGCCCGATCCCGTGCGGATGTCCACGGGCAGCGACAAGCCGGCCAAGGCGGCGAAAGGCTGCCAATCCTGCGCAGAGAAGGTCAGGGGCACCAAGGCCGGGCGCGGGGTGACCACCCGCAAGCCAAATTGACGCGCCAATCGGTAGCCCAAGTCGCTCGCGCCGATTTTCGGAATCGACAAGCCTCCCGTGGCGACCACCACCGCCTGGGCCTGCACCTCACCTTGGTCGGTCAGGGCGGTGTAGGCATGGCTTGCGGCATCGCTGTGATGCAAGGAGACCAGGTTGCAAGGTTGCCAACGGGCCACACCACCTGTCTCGCACTCGCGCAGCAGCATGTCGATCAGGTCTTGGGCGCTGCGGTCACAAAACAACTGGCCTTTGTGTTTTTCGTGAAACGGGATGCCGTGGCTTTGCACCAAGGCGCAGAAATCAGCGGCGGTGTAGCGACTCAAAGCGCTGCGGGCGAACGCCGGGTTGTCACCCAAAAAGTGTTTGAGGGGCGCGCGCGGGTCGATGTCTTTGTTGGTGAAGTTGGAGCGCCCACCACCAGAGATGCGGATTTTTTCAGCCACTTTGTCGCTGTGGTCCAGCACCAGCACTTTCAGCCCTTGCTGTCCCGCCACGCCTGCGCAAAACAAGCCAGCGGCGCCAGCGCCGATGACAAGCACATCCACTTGGGTCATGGCTGGTTCAAAAACGCTTCAATGTGGCGGGCCAGTTCCATCGGTTGGTCGTGGTGCATCATGTGTCCGGCCTCTTGGATGACCACGGTGCGGAGGTTTTTCACCGACTGGATGCGCTCGTGGAACTCGTCCAAGGTATAGCGGCCTTTCCACCACAGGTCCATGCTGTTGTCGCTGGCCTCCACATTCAGCACAGGCGCTGTGATGCGCTGGTACATGGCCAAAATTTCCTCCACATGGAACAAGTTGGCGTTGGTCACTTTGTGCGCCGGGTGGCCCAAGATGTCCCATTCACCTCGGGCATTGGGTTGCGCCCAGTGCTGGGCCAGCCATTCGGCTTTATCGAGGTCCAAGCGGGGGTTGGTTTTCATCAAGCGCTGGGCCACGGCGCTGGCGCTGGGGTAACTGCGCAGCGATTTTTCGCCTGCCCGCAAGGCTTTCATCTCGTCCATCCACTGGGCGTAGCGCGTGGGCGCTTGCTCGGGTTTGGTGGCCGCCAAGCCAAAGCCTTCCAGGTTGATCAGGCGTCGGATGCGCGTGGGGCGAATGCCGGCATATTGCATGACCACATTGCCGCCCATGCTGTGACCCAGCAGGTCGATGGCACCTTCGGGCTGGAAATGGTCGATCAAGCCATCGAGGTCGGCCAAGTAGTCGGGAAACCAAAAATTGTCCACCTCGCCGGGGTGGGTCAGGCCGTAGCCGCGCCAATCTGGCGCGATGATGTGTCGGTCTTGTTCCAGCGCGTCAATGACAAATTGAAACGACGCCCCCACATCCATCCAGCCATGGACCATGAACAAAGGCAACACGCCGGGACGGGGCGTGCCCCATTCACGGACATGGTATTGAAGGTGTCTCAGGGGAACAAAGCTGGTGCGGGCGGGGCGTTGGACTTGGTACATTCTGCCGATCATAAGGACGTCTTGCATGCAGGCCTTTGCCTCGGACCACCACAGCGCCATGTTGCAGCAGTTTCGCTGGCATGTGCCGTCGCCGTTCAACATCGCGCAGGTGTGCGCCAAGCGCTGGGCGGCGCACGCCAATGGTGAATGCACCGCTATCATCACCCACCACCCAGACGCACCGGCCAAGCAGCACAGTTTTGCCCAATTGCAAAGCGCCGCCAACGCCCTGAGCCATGTGCTGGCGCAGCACGGTGTTCAGGCAGGCGACCGCGTGGCGGTGGTGTTGCCGCAGCGTTTCGAGACCGCCGTGGCTTACATGGCCTTGTGGCAGATGGGCGCGGTGGTCATGCCGCTGTCGCAACTGTTTGGGCCGGAAGCGCTGGTCTACAGATTGCAAGACGCCCAAGCGGTATTGGCCTTGGTGGATCGCGTGTCTGCTCCGACGGTCCAAGCGCTGCAAAGCGAATGTCCCCATTTGAAGACCTTTTTGAATGTGGACGAGACCGCATTGAAAAGCCCTGGCGAGGATTGGCCGATGGCCCTCACCAAGCCCTCAGACCCCGCTGTCTTGATTTACACCAGTGGCACCACCGGGCCGCCCAAAGGCGCCTTGATTCCGCACCAAGCGCTGACAGGCAACCTCACGGGTTTTGTCTGCAGTCAAAACTGGTTTGGCTTTGCGCCGAACCATGCGCCGGCGGTGAAAGACAGCGATTTGCCGTTGGGCAGCCATGCGGTGATGTGGTCACCTGCCGATTGGACCTGGACCGGCGGGCTGATGGACGCTTTGTTGCCCAGCTTGTATTTCGGGCGGCCCATCGTGGCTTGGTCGGGACGGTTTTCATCCGACTTGGCATTTGGCTTGATGCAACAACACCGCGTGACCCACACGTTTTTGTTTCCCACCGCTTTGAAGGCCATGATGAAGGCCTACCCTCATCCCAGTTCGCAGTTTCAACTGGATTTGCAAGCCATCATGAGCGCGGGTGAAGCGGTGGGCGATGCGGTGTTCGCGTATTGCCAGCAAGAGCTGGGTGTCACGGTCAACGAAATGTTCGGTCAGACCGAGGTGAATTACATCGTCGGCAATTGCGCCATGAACGGCGACACCGCCAGCGGCGTTGGTTGGCCGGCCAAACCTGGCAGCATGGGCCGCGCATACCCGGGGCACCGGGTGGCGGTCATTGACGAAGAAGGGCAGGAGTGCCCGATGGGCGTGCCCGGCGATGTGGCGGTGAATCGCTTCGATCTGCATGGCGACCCCGACCCGATTTTCTTTTTGGGCTATTGGAACCAGCCCGAGGCCACGGCCCGCAAGTACACCGGCGACTGGTGCCGCACAGGCGACCTCGCCACCCGCGATGCCGATGGGTACCTGTGGTACCAGGGCCGCGCCGACGATGTGTTCAAGTCAGCGGGCTACCGCATCGGCCCCAGCGAAATTGAAAATTGCTTGGTCAAACACCCGGCCGTGGCCAATGCCGCCGTGGTCCCCAAACCCGATCCTGAACGTGGCCACTTGGTGAAAGCCTATGTGGTGCTGGCTGCGGGTTTTGCACCATCCGATGACCTGGTGGCTGAACTTCAACAACATGTGCGCGGTTTGCTGGCACCTTATGAATACCCCAAAGAAATTGAATTCATCGAGGCCTTGCCCATGACCACGACCGGCAAGGTGCAAAGACGGGTGTTGCGCTTGCAAGAGGAAGCAAGAGGGCAGGCGCTCAAACCCTGAGCGCGGGCAAGCCCACGCCGGTGGCTTCAAAACCGCCATCAACCGCCACCACTTGGCCAGTGAGGTAACTCGCTTCTTCGGATGCCAAAAACACGATCACACGGCCGATCTCGGCCTCGCTGCCGTAGCGGTTGAGTGGAATGGCGTCGTGGTAAGCGCTGATGATCTCGGGGCTGTGTACCGCCACCGACAGTTTGGTTTTCACTGGACCTGGTGCCACGCAGTTGACCCGAATGCCGTATTCGCCCAGTTCCACCGCTTGTTGCTTGCTGAGTTGGATGACCGCCGCTTTGGACGTGCCATAGGCCACGCGCAGGGTGGACGCGCGCAAGCCCGAGATGGAGGCGATGTTGACGATGCTCCCTCGACTCTCCCGCAGCGCAGGGATGACCGCTTGCGAGCACAAAAACACACCATCCAGGTTGGTGCGCATGACGGTTTGCCAGCGCTGGAACGTGGTCTCTTCGATCGGGCCAAAGTCGGCCACGCCCGCGTTGTTGACCAGCGCATCGATGCGCCCCGACCAGTCCCGCACGGTTTGCACCATGCCCGTGACGGCGGCTTCTTCAGACACATCACAGTCCACGGGGAGCACGTTTGCAAGGTCCATCGCCGCGCGTTGGAGTTCCTCGGTGTCGCGGTCGACCATGGCCACTTTGTAGCCTTTGGCCAAAAACAATCGGGTGGTGGCCAAACCGATGCCGCGTGCGGCCCCGGTGACGATGGCGGTGGGTGTGTGGTGGTCCATGGCGCTATTGTCTGGCAAGCCCATGGCGGCCACGTAAACTCCGCCCCATGAACAAACTCGACCTCACCCCCGTTCGCCTGGGTCAAAGCGATTTGCACGTCACCCCGATTTGTTTGGGCACCATGACATTCGGTCAGCAGGTGGACGAAGCCACCAGCCACACCATCATGGACCACAGCATCGCGCGTGGCGTCAACTTCTTCGACACCGCTGAGATGTACGCGGTGCCACCCACGGCCGACACCTGCGGGCTGACGGAAACCTATATCGGCAACTGGTTGTCCAAGCGACCCGGCATGCGCCAACAAATCGTGCTGGCCACCAAAGTGGCTGGCCCCTCGCGCGGCATGCCTTGGGTGCGTTTCGGCGATGGCATGACCGCCGCCGACATCTTGGCTTCGTGCGACGCGAGTTTGAAGCGTTTGAAAACGGATGTGATCGACCTCTATCAAATCCATTGGCCCGAGCGCCATGTGCCGATTTTTGGTGCGATGTACTACGACCCCTCGAAAGAAAAATCCGTCACCCCGATCCACGAGCAACTGGAAGCCATGAGCCAATTGGTGAAGGCGGGCAAGGTGCGTTACATCGGCTTGTCGAATGAAACCTCGTATGGTGTGCATGAGTTTGTGCGCCTGGCCGAGCAGCACCACTTGCCGCGCGTGGCTTCGGTGCAAAACGTGTATTGCCTGGTCAACCGTATCTTGGACAACGGCCTGGATGAAACCATGCACCGCTTGGGTGTGTCCTTGCTGGCTTATTCGCCCCTGGGTTTTGGCTTGCTCACTGGCAAGTACGACGCGTCGGGCATCACCGGCGAGCACGCGCCCAAGGAGGGGCGCATTGCCAAGTACGAGAGCATGCGCAAACAACGCTGGGGTCGCCCCGAGGCGTTGGAAGCTGCAAGGCGCTACAACGCCTTGGCCAGGCAAAACGGCATGACGCCCGCCCAAATGGCGCTGGCCTTTTGCTACACCAACTGGCGCGTGGCCAGCACCATCATTGGCGTGACCTCGGTGGCGCAACTTGATGACGACTTGAACGCCTGGGGCACCAAGCTCTCCCCCGACGTTTTGGCCGCGATTGACGCGATCCGCTGGGAAATGCGCGACCCCGCGATTTGAGCCATGCCTTTTTCGCTCGAACTCTTGAATCCTGCGTTGGCAACGGTCCTGGCCTATCTGGTCGGCTCGGTGTCATTTGCAGTGGTGGTCAGTCGCATCATGGGCTTGGCCGATCCGCGCTCTTATGGCAGCAACAACCCGGGCGCCACCAATGTGCTGCGCTCGGGCAACAAGCTGGCCGCCTTGCTCACCTTGCTGCTGGATGGCGTCAAAGGTTGGCTGCCGGTCTACGCCGTGGTGCACCATGGCGCGGCCTATGGCTTGGGGTCAGGTGGCGTGGCTTTGGTGGCATTGGCGGCTTTTGTCGGACACGTGTGGCCGTTGTTCTTTCGCTTTCAAGGTGGCAAGGGTGTGGCCACGGCAGCGGGGGTGTTGTTGGGCATCGAGCCATTGTTGGGTTTGGCCACCTTGGCCACTTGGTTGATCGTCGCGTTTTTCTCGCGCTACTCGTCATTGGCGGCTTTGGCCAGTGCGGTGTTTGCACCCGCTTATTATTTTTTGGGCCACCGTTTGGTTTGGTATGTGGAAGATGCGGTGCTGCTTGCAGTGATGCTGATGAGCGCCATCTTGGTGTGGCGTCACCAGAGCAATATCGGCAAGCTGATCAGGGGTGAGGAAAGCCGCATTGGTGGGTCCAAGACATCTCCTGATTCGAACTGAATCCATTTGTCAGCTGCGATGCCATGAACACCTCTCACCACTCTCCCGAATGGCATGACCGGGTCTACAACAACCGCGCCTTGGTGCCTGACTTTGCCAACCACTTGGCGCAATGGGCGGCCGACTCTCAAGCAGTGCGAGAGACAGCACCCTGTTTGACCGACCTTCGCTATGGCACTGGCCCCAGCGAAAACCTGGACATCTTCACAACCGCCCCAGCTAAAGCGCCCGTGCTCGTGTTTTTGCATGGTGGTTATTGGCGGGCTTTGGACAAATCAGACCATTCCTTTGTCGCACCATCGCTCACCGCCGAAGGCGTGTGTGTGGTGGTGCCCAATTACGCCTTGTGCCCGTTGGTCACCATTCCGCAAATCGTCATGCAAATGGTGAAAGCCTTGGCTTGGGTCTGGCGGCACATCGACACCTGGGGTGGTGATCCTGAGCGCATTCATGTGGCAGGGCATTCTGCAGGGGGGCATTTGGCCGCCATGATGATGGCTTGCGACTGGCAACGGTATGCACCCGACTTACCAGCCGACTTGGTCAAGTCAGCGCTGTCGGTGTCCGGCTTGTACGAGTTGGATTCCTTGCGCCGCTCCCCCCTGTTGCAAGAAGCCCTTCGATTGGACGACCAGCAAGTGCTTCAAGCCAGTCCGGCATGGATGCCGGCACCCCAGCAAGGTGTGTTGCACAGTGTGGTGGGTGGTTTGGAGAGCGAGGCTTTTTTGGCGCACAACCAACTCATTCAACAAGCTTGGGGCCCTGAACGCGTGCCCGTGGCCGAGGTGCTGCCTGGCCTGCATCATTTCAGCATGATGACCGCTTTGACCACGCCTGGTCACGCACTGAACAAGCAACTGCGCCAGCTTTGCAAAGCCCCAGCCTGATCAGGCGTCAGAGGGTTTGGGCCAGCGCCTCGAGTTGGTCTGCCGCTGCGCCCCAGCCTTGGTGAAAGCCCATGTTTTCATGGTTGGCCTTGTCTTCGGCGTTCCAATGCAGGGCGCGCGCCACATAAAGGGTGTGCCCCTCAGGCGTGTCTGAAAAAGCAATGTCGCCCACCATGAAGGGTTTGGCCGAGGGCTCCCAGGCTTTCACAAAGGCATCGGTGAACACCAACCGCTCTCCTTCGATCACTTGCAAGTAGACGCCGCCGACGGGCACCCGCTCACCAGCAGGCCCGTTCATGACCATGGTTTGCACCCCGCCGACTCGCATGTCCATTTGGGCTTCAGTGACGAACCATGGCCTTGGGCAATACCACTGCATGAGCAATTCGGGCTCACTCCAACAGCGCCATACATGGGCGCGCGGCGCTTTCAAGACACGGGAGAGGGTGAGGCTGTGGTCGTGGTTCATGGTCGTGTAGCAGGTTGACGAGGAAACAAACCTGTGGCCATGGCCGTACCGACCAAAATCACCAAGGCCGCCAACAACATGGCGCCTGTGATGA
>JBDKLR010000091.1:0-5928 GCA_039795515.1 Pseudomonadota bacterium
TTCCAGCACCATGATCGTGATGATGATGGCAATGACACCATCACTGAAGGCTTCGAGGCGGGTTTTGTTCATGGGCTGGGTTTGAAAAAAGCAATCGCCGCGAGAGTTGGTTTTCACAAGCCCTGCACGGCGATTCTCAGAATGGCTGAATCGTCAATGGTACAAAGAGATCAGTTCTTTTTGACCTCTTTCACTTCGGCGTCCACCACATTGTCGTCGTGGGGTTTGTCTGCACTGTGCTCACCACCCGGGGCAGCACCGGCAGCTTCTTTGGCTTGCTTGTCGGCATAAACCATTTCACCCAGCTTTTGCGCAGCGGTCATCAAGGCCTCGGTTTTGGCATGGATGGCGTCTTTGTCGTCGCCTTTCAAGGCTTCTTCCAAGTCTTTCACAGCCGCTTCGATTTTCTCTTTGTCGGCCGCCTCCACTTTGTCGCCGTGCTCGGTCAATGATTTTTTGACGTCATGCACCGCCGCATCACCTTGGTTGCGGGCTTGCACGATTTCGAGTTTCTTCTTGTCTTCGGCCGCGTTCAATTCGGCGTCTTTCACCATCTGTTGAATCTCGGCCTCTGACAGACCTGAATTGGCCTTGATGGTGATTTTGTTTTCTTTGCCAGTGGCTTTGTCTTTGGCGCCCACATGCAAGATGCCGTTGGCGTCGATGTCAAACGACACCTCGATTTGGGGCGTGCCACGAGGGGCTGGCGCAATGCCTTCGAGATTGAACTCACCCAAGCTCTTGTTGCCAGAGGCCATTTCGCGTTCGCCTTGGAACACCTTGATGGTCACAGCAGGTTGGTTGTCGTCGGCGGTGGAGAAGGTTTGCGCGAACTTGGTGGGGATGGTGGTGTTCTTGGCGATCATCTTGGTCATGACACCGCCCAAGGTTTCGATGCCCAGTGACAGCGGGGTCACGTCCAATAGCAACACGTCTTTGCGGTCACCTGACAAGACCTGGCCTTGAATCGCCGCACCCACAGCCACGGCTTCGTCAGGGTTGACGTCACGGCGGGGCTCTTTGCCAAAGAATTCTTTGACCTTGTCTTGCACCTTGGGCATGCGGGTCATGCCACCAACCAAGATCACATCGTCAATGTCGCTGACCGACACGCCAGCGTCTTTGATGGCGGTGCGGCAAGGCGCGATGGTGCGCTCAATCAACTCATCCACCAGGCTTTCCAGCTTGGCGCGGTTGAGTTTGATGTTCAGGTGTTTCGGGCCAGAGGCATCGGCGGTGACATAGGGCAGGTTGATGTCGGTACCGGTAGAGGAGGAGAGTTCGATCTTGGCTTTTTCAGCGGCTTCTTTCAGGCGCTGCAGGGCCAACACGTCTTTGGACAGGTCAACGCCCGAATCTTTTTTGAACTCGGAGATGATGAAGTCGATGATGCGTTGGTCGAAGTCTTCACCGCCCAAGAAGGTGTCACCGTTGGTGGACAGCACTTCGAATTGTTTTTCGCCATCGACATCGGCAATCTCGATGATGGACACGTCAAAGGTGCCGCCGCCCAAGTCGTAGACAGCAATCTTGCGGTCGCCTTTTTCGGTTTTGTCCAAACCAAAGGCCAGTGCCGCTGCAGTGGGTTCGTTGATGATGCGCTTGACGTCCAAGCCGGCGATGCGGCCCGCATCTTTGGTGGCTTGACGTTGTGCATCGTTGAAGTAAGCAGGCACGGTGATGACGGCCTCGGTCACTTCCTCGCCCAAGTAGTCCTCGGCGGTTTTCTTCATCTTGCGCAAGATTTCAGCGCTGATTTGGGGCGGTGCCAATTTGTTGCCACGCACCTCCACCCAGGCGTCGCCGTTGTCGGCTTTGGCGATGGTGTAGGGCATGAGGTCGATGTCTTTTTGCACCTCTTTTTCGTCAAATTTGCGGCCGATCAGGCGTTTGACAGCATAGAGTGTGTTGCGGGGGTTGGTGACCGCTTGGCGTTTGGCAGATGCGCCCACCAAAATT
This sequence comes from Pseudomonadota bacterium, assembly GCA_039795515.1. Taxonomy (GTDB): domain Bacteria; phylum Pseudomonadota; class Gammaproteobacteria; order Burkholderiales; family Burkholderiaceae_C; genus Limnohabitans. Next base: position 1,960 of record JBDKLR010000091.1, read on the forward strand.
TCGCCATCTTCTTGGTACGCAATGATGGACGGGGTGGTGCGCGCGCCTTCGGCGTTCTCGATCACCTTGGTGGTGTTGCCTTCCATGATGGCCACGCACGAGTTGGTGGTGCCCAGGTCAATGCCGATGATTTTTCCCATTTTTTTCTCCTGTGTGATTCAGCCCCCGCAGGCGGCTGTTTCATTTCCTGTAAAGCGATATGGAACAACTGTGGATAAGTTGTTGAATTTCAAGACCCCGGATTTGCCAAATTCGGGTGTTTATTGGGGGGCTGAGACCGTCACCAAAGCGGGTCTGAGCACCCGATCGGCGATCAAATAGCCTTTTTGCAGCACCGTGACCACGGTGTTGGCTTCTTGCTGGGCAGGCACCACCGAGATGGCTTGGTGCTGGTGCGGGTCGAATTTGGCCCCCACCGCCGGGTTGATTTCAATGACTTTGTGGCGCTCCAAGGCGCTTTTGAGTTGGCGCAAGGTGGCTTCGGATCCTTCGCGCAATTGCTCGGCGGTGGCGTCGGCAATGGCCAAACCCGCAGTGAGGCTGTCAGCCACCGGCAGCAAGCTCTCGGCAAACGATTCGACCGCGAATTTGCGGGCTTTGGAGACTTCTTCCTCGGCGCGGCGACGGGCGTTTTCAGCCTCTGCCTTGGCACGCAAGAATTGATCGGCGAGGTCGGCATTCACCGAGGTCAATTTGGCCACTTCCGCTTGGGCCACAGCCAAAGGGTCTTCGGTGGTGGGGTTTTGATCAGCGGCGGGGTTGGCGTCCATGGCGGGCTCAGGGTTGGCCGTCGGTTCGGACGGAGGGGTGGGGGCGTGGTCAGACATGCAAATAAATGGGGCTGAATGAAATCAGCCCTGTAGATGGGAGGGGTTTTGTCAATTTCAAGAGGGCTGTTCAGCCCTCGACGCCCAATAACTCGACCTCGAACAGCAAGGTGGCGTTGGGCGGGATGACGCCACCCGCGCCGCGGGCGCCATAACCCAATTCGGCAGGGATCAGCAGGCTGCGCTTGCCTCCGATCTTCATGCCTTGCACGCCCTCGTCCCAGCCTTGGATGACCATGCCTTGGCCCAAACCGAACTCAAACGGGTCGTTGCGGTCCAGGCTGGAATCGAATTTCTCGCCTTTTTCACCGTTTTCCCAGAGCCAACCGGTGTAGTGCACCGTGACGTAGTGGCCTGCTTGGGCGGTGTCACCCTCGCCTTGGTGGGTGTCTTCGTATTGGAGGCCGGAGGCGGTGGTGATCATGGCAGTCCTTGTCGCGCTTTATTTGTGAAGCGGGGAGTGTAATTCCCCGGCTTTCAGGACTCTGCGGTGAAGCCAATGCGCTTGACGATGGGGCCCCAGAAATCAAACTGGCGTTTCAAATCTTTGGCCATGTCCTCGGGCGAACCGCCCAGGGGCACCAGGCCCTGGGTGGCCCAGGAGTCAATCAGGGCCTTGTCTTTGATGGCCGCATTGATGGCTGCATTGGCCGCGCTCACAACCATGGCAGGGGTTTTGGTCGGAGCGAAGAACCCAAACCATTCTTCGGCGGTCAGGTTGGCAAACCCTTGCTCGGCAAAGGTGGCCACCTCGGGCACGAAAGGCGAGCGTTTGGCGCCTGACGTGGCCAAGATGCGGATCTTGCCGGCGCGGTGATTCGCCAAAAAGTCGCCATGCGGCGTGAACATGGCCGCCAACTGGCCGCCAATCATGTCAGTCACCCCGGGCACCGAGCCTCGGTAAGCCACGTGTTGCATGGCCACGCCCGTGTCCAGGCTGAGCAGCGCACCCAAGAAGTGCGGTGTGGAGCCCGCCGCAGGGGAGCCGTAGTTGGCCGCGAGCGGGTTGGCCTTGCACCACGCCACAAAGTCTTTCACGGTTTTGACCGTGGCTGGCACCATGGGGCCCACCGCCAAGCCGTGGGACATGGACGAGGCCATGCACACGGGCGCGAAGTCTTTGAAAGGGTCATAGCTCAGTGTTTTGTAGATGTGTGGGTAGACGGCCATCATGGAATAGGGCGTCAACAGCAGGCTGCTGCCATCTGCAGGGCCATTTTTCACGGTGTCAATCGCGATGCGCCCAGCCGCGCCTGTTTTGTTTTCCACCACCGCAGCGTTTTTGCTAAATGCCGAGCCAGCCAATTTGTCACCCACGCGGCGACTGGTGGCGTCGGCCGTACCGCCTGCGGGAAAGCCATTGATGATCTTGAGTTGCCCCAAAGGCAGGGTGCTGTTTTGAGCCCAGGCCGCCCAAGGGGCGATGGCGCTGGCGGCCAGGGGCAAGCCCAGGGCCTGCAAGGCTTGGCGGCGTTGAAGTGATGTCATGGGGTATCTCCTATGGAATTGAGGGCAGCAAAGTGTTGACGGCATGGCCATGGTGAAAGTCCTGAACCAAAGCGTCGCGGTGTCTGAGGACCGCACGCTGATTGATCGAGCCTTTGTCGGTGACCTCGCCTTTGTCGATGGACGGCGGTTCGCTCAGCAACAGCATGCGCGCCACGCGGTTGGCGCTGCCCGTGGCGGTGGCGGCCAGTTGGTTCAAGACGATTTGAAAATGTGCCAGCACTTTGGGGTGGGCCAACACATCGGCCAGTGGGGCATCGGCGGCGAGGCCTGCCAAGTCCCGCACTTTGGGCGTGGTGAACAACAGGGCCCCAACTTCTTTCAAATTCAAACCCGTGATCACTGCGTCTTGCACATACGGGGCACCCGCCGCGATGATCTTGGCCCGCAACGGGCCCACGCTGACAAAAGTGCCGGTGGCGAGCTTGAAGTCTTCGGCAATGCGGCCATCGAACTTCAAGCCCCAATGGATGTTGGCGGGGTCAATCCAAGTGACGGCATCGCCACTTTTGAAAAAGCCTTCTTCGTCAAACGCATCGGCTGTGGCTTCGGGCGCGCGCCAATAGCCCGGCGTGATGTTGGGGCCTTGGTAGCGCACTTCTACTTTGTCGCCCATCGGCACCAGTTTGAGGCGCATGCCTGCCGCGGGCAAGCCCAAATCGCCGGAGCGCACTTCGGGGCGCGGCACAAAAATGGCAAAGGGGCCTGATTCGGTCATGCCCAAGCCGGTGCCCATGACGATGCGCTCGCCCAACTCGCGTTCCTGCGACGCATGCAAGCTGTCCCAGATCGGTTGGGCCAGCGCCGCACCCGAATAGAAAAACATGCGCACCTTGCTGAGCAGGTTGCGTCGCAACTGGTCGTCGGTCTGCATGGCATTGGCAATGGCTTCCAAACCCGTGGGCACATTGAAATACACCGTGGGTGCGACTTCACGCAGGTTGCGCAAGGTTTCGCCCATCAGCGCAGGCACGGGTTTGCCGTCGTCGATGTAGAGCGACCCACCATGGAACAGAGTGAGGCCCACATTGTGGTTGCCACCGAAGGTGTGGTTCCAGGGCAGCCAGTCCACCAGCACGGGCGGGCTTTCACCCAACACGGGCATGGACTGCAGCATTTGCTGTTGATTGGCGCACCACATGCCGTGGGTGTTGATCACGCCCTTGGGCATGTTGGTCGAGCCCGATGTGAACAAAAATTTGACGATGGTGTCGGGGCCCGTGGACTGCAACGCGGCGTCCACAGCGGTGGTGTCCACCGTTTCAAACAACGCACCCAAAGGGGTGTGAGAGCGGGCGGGGAGTTGCCCATGCGCCAGCACCACCTCCGTGTCTGTGGGCACCGTGGCTTCAATCGCCGCGCCGTATTTGTCGGCATCGGTGGCAAACACCAAACCAGGTGTCAAAGTGGTCAGGATGTGACGCAGTTTGTCGAAGTCTTTGCTGACTGTTGAATAAGCAGGCGACACCGGGCAATAGGGCACGCCCACCATCATGCACCCCAGCGCCAACATGGCGTGTTCCAGGCTGTTTTCACTCAGGATGACAACAGGGCGCTCGGCGTTCAGGCCCCGATTGATCAGGCCTTGCGCGATGTTCCGGGCTGTCGCCCAGGCCTGGGCATAGGTGATGTGTTG
>JBDKLR010000092.1:0-4041 GCA_039795515.1 Pseudomonadota bacterium
GTGGCAAATGCAAACCCGTTTGTGCCACCCACGTGCCTGGCGCCAATTTGCTTTACAGCCCACGCGACAAAATTTTGGCCACGTCTTTGTTGATTGAAGCCTTTTTGTATGAAGAGCAAACACGTCGTGGCATCTCCATCAAACACTGGGAAGAGTTTGAGGACGTGTCTGACCACTGCACCGTCTGCCACAAATGCGCCTCGCCATGCCCGGTGAAGATCGACTTTGGCGATGTGACCATGAACATGCGCAACCTGTTGCGCAAAATGGGCCGCCAAAGTTTCAGACCCGCTTCGGCTTTCCAGTCCTGGATGGTTGGCACAGTCAACCCACAAGCCATTCAAGTGGCGCACCAACTCACCCGCTGGGGCATGCAAGCCCAACGCTTGGCCAACACCGTGTTCAGCACTTTGGCCCGAGGCCAAACCCAGCACCCGCCCGCCACCGTGGGTGCCGCGCCTGTGAAGGCGCAGGTGATTCACTTTGTCAACAAAAAAATGCCCAAAGGCTTGCCGAACAAAACCGCGCGTGCCTTGCTGGACATTGAAGACCGAGATTACGTGCCCATCATTCGCAACCCGCTGCACACCAGCGCGGACGCTGAAGCCGTGTTTTATTTCCCGGGTTGCGGCTCGGAACGCTTGTTCAGCCAAGTGGGCTTGGCCACCCAAGCCATGTTGTGGCATGCGGGCGTGCAAACCGTGTTGCCACCTGGCTATTTGTGTTGCGGTTATCCGCAACGCGGATCGGGTCAGCAGGACAAGGCCGAGAAAATCATCACCGACAACCGGGTGTTGTTCCACCGCGTGGCCAACACCTTGAACTACCTGGACATCAAAACCGTGGTGGTGAGCTGTGGCACCTGCTTTGACCAGTTGCAAGGCTACGAGTTCGACAAAATTTTCCCCGGCTGCAAAATCGTCGACATCCACGAGTACTTGCTCAGCAAAAACATCAGCCTGCCTGGTGGACAAGCCTATCTGTACCACGACCCATGCCACAGCCCGATGAAACAGCAGTCCCCCATGAAAACAGTGAAAGCCTTGCTGGGTGAGCAGGTGTTGGAGAGCAAGCGCTGCTGTGGTGAAAGTGGCGGTTTGGCTTATTCGCGCCCCGACATTTCCACCCAAATACGTTTTCGCAAAGAGCAGGAAATCTTGGCGGGAGAAGCCCAGTTGCGCGACAAAGGCTGGGTGGCGCCGCAAGACAACGTCAAGGTCTTGACCTCGTGCCCAAGTTGCATGATCGGCCTCAACCGTTTCCAAGACGATTTGCAAAATGGCCTGCTGGAAGCCGACTACATCGTGGTGGAGATGGCCAAACAATTGCTGGGTGACCAATGGATGGCCGACTATGTGCAAGTGGCCAATGCTGGTGGCATTGAACGGGTGCTGGTCTGATGGCTGGACTGCAAGCCAACACCCCCACGCCCACGGACATCGTGTTGCACAACGCGTCCAAGGTGTTGGAAATCGCCTTTGACAATGGCAGTCGATTCCGCATCCCCTTCGAGTTGATGCGGGTGCTCAGCCCATCGGCGGAGGTGCAGGGCCATGGCCCGGGCCAAGAAGTTTTGCAAACCGGCAAGCGCCATGTTGGCATCCTCGCTCTGGAACAGGTGGGACACTATGCGGTGCAACCCAGCTTCAGCGATGGCCACAACAGTGGCATTTTTTCCTGGGACTACCTGCACCACTTGGGTCAAAACCAAGATGCGTTGTGGGCCCAATACGAACAACGATTGCAAAGCGCGGGTGTCGACCGCGATGCACCCATGACCGAGCGCGGCGGCTCGGCTTGTCACTCTTAAGGCACAACATGGCAACCACCGATTTCGGATTCAAGACCGTGGACGAACAAGAAAAAGCCCGTCGTGTGCGTGGCGTGTTCGATTCGGTGGCTTCCAAATACGACGTGATGAACGACCTCATGTCCCTGGGCCTGCACCGCGCTTGGAAGGCCTACACCGTCATGGTGGCCAACTTGAAGCCCGGCGATCAGGTGTTGGACATCGCTGGCGGTACCGGCGACATGGCGCAAGCATTTGCAGCCAAAGTAGGCGGCACGGGCACCGTGGTGCACACCGACATCAACTTGGCCATGCTGCGCCAAGGCCGCGATCGCCTCACCGACGAGGGCTTGTTGTTGCCCACGACCGTCTGCGATGCCGAGCAACTGCCGTTTCCAGACCAATCTTTCAACCTGGTGTGTGTGGCCTTTGGGCTGCGCAACATGACCCACAAAGACCGCGCGCTGCGTGAGATGGCCCGTGTGCTCAAGCCTGGCGGCAAGCTGTTGGTGTTGGAATTTTCCAAAGTTGCCCCCCCTCTGAGCAAGGTGTACGACTGGTATTCCTTTCAAGTGTTACCCCGTCTGGGCAAAATGGTGGCAGGTGATGATGCCAGTTACCGCTACTTGGCCGAGTCGATTCGCATGCACCCCGATCAGCCCACCTTGAAAGCCCTCATGCAAGAAAGTGGCTTTGCGCATGTGGACATTCACAACCTGACACTGGGTGTGGTGGCATTGCATGTTGGAATACGCTGTTGACCTTGTTGCAGACTGTTTTATTTGGAGTTGTCGTTTCATGAAAATCACAAGTTTTGTTCTGGCGTGTTTGGTTCTCTTCTCCAGCTTTCATGCTGAAGCTGCGAGACGCTTAGGCGGGGGCAAATCCATAGGACAGCAATCCAACAATGTCACGCAACGCGAGGCCACCAGGCCCGCCACACCTGCGGCGCCCAATGCGGCGCCCAATGCAACACCCAACCCTGCGACCCCTGCCCCCGCAGCGGCACAACGTCGTCCTTGGGGTGCCATGTTGGGTGGCCTGGCGGCAGGCTTGGGTTTGGCCTGGTTGGCGCATTCACTGGGTTTCGGCGCTGAACTGGGGCAGTTCTTGTTGTTTGGCCTGATCGCCTTGGTGGTGATGATGGTGATTGGTTTGGTCATGCGCCGCCGCGCGCCACGCGACCCCTATGCCTACGCGGGCGGCCATCCCCAAAGCCCCAATGAAATGCGCCAGTACAACCCCGCCAAAATTGGCAATGACGCCTCTGCGCGTCCTTGGGAGCAAACCACCACTGCATTTGAAGGTGCGCCCGCCACCGGTCGCTCCGCCACGCGCATCGGTTCCGCCTTGTTGGGCGCAGGTGGCCAATGGCAAATTCCTGAGGGTTTCGACGTGGCCGGTTTTGTGTCTGCGGCCAAGGCCAATTTCATCAGCCTGCAAGCCGCTTGGGACAAATCCGACATTCCCGCTTTGCGTGCCATGATGACCGACACCATGTTGGCTGAAATCCAGTCCCAACTCGCTGAGCGCGCGCAACTCGTCCCAGGTCCGAACACCACCGAAGTGGTGATGCTGGAAGCACAGTTGTTGGGCATTGAGGATCTGGGTGAAGGCTACATGGCCAGTGTCGAGTTCTCAGGCATGATTCGTGAAGATATGAACGCAGGCCCCAGTCCTTTCCGCGAAGTGTGGAACATGACGCGACCCAAGCAAGGCCAAGTGGGTTGGCTGGTCGCGGGTGTTCAGGCACTGCAATAACGACACTCATTGGTTTCCATTCATGGCCATCGCACCAACACTGCAAGAAATCCCCGCTCAGTTCGCTCAGTTTTTACTTCAGTTCAAACCACCCACTTGGCTGGTGAACGAGTTGCAAGACAAGTTGGTGATTGTGCTCAACCACTTGCTCGCGCAAGAACCAGCCGCATTGGAACGCCTGCGCCGACAGCAGGGCAGGCAGATTGCAGTGGCATGGCGTGAGCATCATTTGCAATGGCGCGTCACGCCAGCAGGCTTGCTGGAGCGCGCCAGTGACCAGTCCACGGCCGATCTGCGGATTCAGATCAGTCAGAACTCACCCATCCAACTGGTGCAAGGCTTGGCCAAAGGTGACAAACCCGCGATGCGGGTCGAAGGTGATGTGATGCTGGCCAGCGAAATCAACTGGTTGGTCGATCATGTGCGTTGGGACATCGAAGAAGATCTGTCTCGCATCGTGGGCGATGCTGCTGCCCACAAGCTGGTGTCCA
>JBDKLR010000093.1:0-33606 GCA_039795515.1 Pseudomonadota bacterium
ACTTCACCCAGCAGGGTCACGCCCGCGGAGGCGAGTTCTGCGAAGTCGTGTTCGGTCATGCCTTTTTCAATGATGGGCGCACCCGCGATCACTTTCACCCCACCTGGGCGGAAATTGCTGAAGGCACGTTGCGCGGTGATGGCCAAGGCTTTCAGGCCCACGATGTCTTTGGGACGACCGGGCAGGTGCACTTCACCGGCAGAAATCATGGTGGTCACGCCGCCGTGCATGGTCGAGTCGATCCAGCCGATTTGGTTCTGCCGGGGTGTCCAGTCGCCAAACACCGGGTGCACATGGCTGTCGATCAGCCCCGGTGCCAAGCAGGTTTGACGCGCGTCGATGGTGGTTTTGGCGCCCTCGGTGTCCAGGTCTTTGAAACGCCCGACGGCGGTGATCAGGCCATCCACCACCACGATGGTGTCGGCTTGCAAGATCGGTTGGTCGATGTCGCCCGAGAGCAGCAAGCCGATGTTGTGAATGACGACCTTGCCGGAGGCTTCTTCAAGGGTGGCTGTGGCCATGGGGTTCTCCTGGGTGCTGGGCCGCGAAAAACACGGCAAGCCCACAGCATAATGGGAGAAATATTCAGTTCCCCATCCCGCATGAGCACACCCCGCAACACCCACACCGACGGACTGCCCGCCCATGACGCAGGGTTGCCTCTGGGTTTGCAAAGGGTCGAACCGCGCAACGGTCCGGTGCGCGAGGGCAAGGTGGAATGCAACGCCTGCCCAGTGCTGTGCCACATCTCTGAAGGACGGGTTGGCGCTTGTGACCGCTACGCCAATCACGACGGTGTGTTGGTGCGCCTCGACCCCGTGGTGTTTCTGAGCCAGCAAGCCCAAAGCGCTGAAACGCAAGCCTTGCACCTTCGCGCGGACGCCGACACCCTGCCGCAAACCCTGGGTGCTCTGGCAACAGCCGAGCGCGGGGTGTTCGTGACGGGCATCGGTTCTTCCACCACCTACCCCGATTACAAACCCGCCCCGTTCATCGTGGCCAGCCAGTCGAAAGGCGTGGACATGGTCACGGTGGTCACCGAGGGCATCTTCAGCTATTGCAGTTTGAAGGTGAAGATCGACACCGATCGGCATTTGGGCGACGAGCGCGCGGCGGTGATGTTCGGTGGCGAAGAGGTGGGCCATGTCACCACGGCCGAATACGGTTCTCAAATGCTCAGTCTGGGTGGCGTGCACCACCTCACAGGCGGTGGCAAAAAACAAGGGCGCATGGCGCTGGAGCTCATGCACACCTTGGGCAACCACCAAGCCGCCGAAGTGCAGATTGAAAACGGGGCCCGGGTGGTGCTGCAAGCGGGACGTGCGCCCATCGTCGACGGTGTCACCGAGCAACGCATGCGGGTGGGCTGTGGCTCTGCAGCGATTGGCATGTTTGCCCGCCAGTGGCTGGGTTTGTGCGACGAGGTGGTGGTGGTCGATGACCACATCACAGGCGTGTTGACCGAGCACCAAGCCGGCCGATGCCTGCACATGCGCCCCAGTGGTTTGAGCATCAAGGGGCGCAAATCCACGCCCGGACGTTATTTCCAAGTGGCCTCACCTGGCACTGGCTGGGGTGGCACCGACATCAGCAACCCGCTGTCGATCTTGGACAAATGGAACCCCGAGGAGGCCTGGCCTGGATTGCGCTTGCTGATGACCTCAACCACTGGCGAACACGCCGAATGGTTTGTGCTCGATGAGCAACTGCAACCCCAACCCGCCCCCATGCCTGCCGAGGTGCAGCAGGTGGTGGACCGCATTGGCGAGAACTGCGAGCCCTCGTTGGTGTCGGTGTTGTTCTTGGGCGGTGCGGGTGGCAGCTTGCGCTCGGGCGTCACCGACAACCCGATTCAACTCACCCGTGCGGTGAAAAAAGCCCTGGTCAATGTGACCTGCGGTGGCGCACCGGCTTATGTCTGGCCCGGTGGGGGCATCACCCTCATGGTCGATGTGTTGCGCATGCCGGCCAACAGTTTTGGCACCGTGCCCACGCCCGCCATTGTCGCGCCCATCGAGTTCAGCATGAAGCTGTCCGACTACCAGGCCTTGGGGGGCCACATGGGATTTGTGCGCACGCTGGAAGACAGCTTGCACCAGGGCGCGTGGCACAACGATGGCGCGCCCACCCAGTTGCGCTGGGCCACACCGCCTGCGGGTGTCAACCCTTGGCCGCTCGATACACCACCGATGTTGGGCTGACCCCGATGCAAGCCACACGCCGTTCCTTGTCCGATGGTCGTTGGCATTTTCAGCATGGCCCCATCGACCTGGTGTTGCAAGTGGATGGCGATGAATCCGCTTGCCAGCAAGCCTTGAGCGCGGCTTGGGCCCGCTTTCAAAACATCTTGCCCGAGTTGGTGCGGGAACTGCCCTTGTTGCGCAGCCCCGTGGACCACTTGCAGGAGAACAGCTTGCATGGCCCGGTGGCGCGTCGCATGCAACAAGCGGCCCACGACTTGGCCTGGGCCACGCCCGATGGCTTTGTCACGCCGATGGCGGCGGTGGCAGGCGCGGTCGCTCAAGAAGTGTTGGACTTGTTGGCGGTCCAGGGTGTGCGTCGCGCCAGTGTAAACAATGGGGGTGACATCGCTTTGTTTTTGCAAAGGGGACAAAGCTGGCGCGTGGGTCTGGTCAGCGACCTGCCACGGGCGTTGGCAGCCGATGCCCAGCAACACATGACCACCGATGGCCAGTTCGAGGTGCACCACGACATGCCTGTGCGGGGTGTGGCCACCAGCGGCTGGGGTGGGCGCAGTTTTTCATTCGGCGTGGCCGACAGCGTGACCGTGTTGGCCGAGACGGCGGCACAAGCCGATGTGGCAGCCACCTTGATCGCCAATGCGGTGAACCTTCAGCACCCGGGCATTGTGCGCCGCCCCGCCAACAGCTTGCGCGACGACACCGACCTGGGGGACCGCTGGGTCACGGTGGACGTGCCGCGCCTGCCGCCCGACCAGGTCCAGGCGGCTTTGCAACTCGGGCTAGACTGTGCCCGTGACATGCAAGCGAGGGGACAGTTGCATGCCGCTTGTTTGTGTTGCCAAAGCCAGCTGGTTTTGGTGCATCCCATGGAGTGTTTGGTTTGACAACAAGCTTGATCGATGTTCGGCGGGTGTTCACCCATGTGGAACACATCCACCACGAAGGAGGCCCTCCTGCGGACACGCCCCTGGTGCGCGGGGCCATCGCCGCGGTGTTGCGCAACCCTTATGCAGGCCGCTACCACGCCGACATCTTGCCGATGATGGAAGCCTTGAACCCCCTGGGTGTGCAGTTGGCGCAGCAGTTGTGCCTAGCCATGGGCGTGGCACCTGAAGCGATACAAGGCTATGGCAAAGGCGCCATCGTCGGCGCGTCGGGTGAGTTGGAGCATGGTGCGTTGTGGCATGTGCCCGGTGGCTATGCCATGCGCGAACTGTTGGGCTGGAAAGGCGATCGTGCGGCCTATGTGGCGGGCCAAGGGAGTGTTTCGACGGGGCAACCAGGCAATGCCTTGTCCATCGTGCCCTCCACCAAGAAAGTCGGGCCACCGGGTGCCGCCTTGGATGTGCCGCTGACCCATATCAATGCCAGTTATGTGCGCAGCCATTTCGACGCCATCGAGGTGCGGGTGCCGGGTGCGCCGCGCGCTGAAGAGATCGTTTTCATCTTGGCCATGAGCACCGGCCACCGGGTGCATGCCCGCGTGGGTGGCTTGGCCGCTCAAGACATCAGCCAATGGAATGGATTGCGTTGAACCGCAGGAGACCACAATGACAGCCCAAATTCGCAAAATCATCGTGCAAGTGGACGAAGTGCTGCAAGAAGGTGGCCACGCGGTCAACCCGCCCACGCGACGAGCCCTGGCCATGGCGGTGATTGCCAACCCCTACGCCGGGCAAGACAGCGAAAACCTGGACCAACTCATCGCGATCGGTGAAGAGTTGGGTGGTTTGCTGGGTCGGCGTTGTGTGCAAGCTTTGGGTATTCAGCCCGAACAAGCCCACAGCTATGGCAAGGCGGCCATCGTCGGCGAGGCGGGTGAGTTGGAGCACGCGGCCGCGATTCTTCACCCCAAACTGGGTGCGCCCTTGCGTCAAGCGGTGGGCAAAGGCGCGGCCTTGGTGCCGTCGGCGAAAAAACAAGGCGGCTTGGGCACGGCGATTGATGTTCCCCTGGGTCACAAAGACGCGGCTTTTGTGCGCAGTCACTTTGACGCCATGGAGGCGCGGGTGAGCGACGCGCCACGCGCCCATGAATTGGTGGTGGCCGTGGTGGTCACCGACAGTGGCCGTCCGCGCCCGCGCATCGGCGGCTTGCAAGTACACGAGATCGTGGGCCAAGACGGCCTGCGCTGACAGCGTCCCCACGCACGGGTTGTGCGTTTTTTTGTGGAGATGGAAGATGAAAACAGATCGCCGACAACTTCTGACAGCCATGGGTATCGGAGCCGTGGCTGCCAGCGCGCCATGGGCTTTTGCCAATACCAAAATCAAACCCGGCAGCAATGCGGTGTTGATTGCGGTGGACGTGCAAAACTGTTTTGTGGAAGGTGGCACATTGCCAGTGGCCAAAGGCCAAGAAGTGGTGCCGGTGATCAACCGCATCTCTGCGGGCTTTCAAAACATCGTGATCACGCAAGACTGGCACACCCAAGGTCACGCCTCGTTCGCGTCGGCTTACGCGGGCAAAAAACCTTTTGAAACCACCAAACTGTCTTATGGCACCCAAGTGCTTTGGCCAGACCATTGTGTGCAAGGCACCAAAGACGCTGAATTGCACCCTGATTTGAAACTCCCTTCGGCCCAGTTGATCATTCGCAAGGGTTACCACCCCAAGGTGGACAGCTACTCGGCCTTCATGGAAGCGGACGCCAAAACCGCCACGGGTCTGGCGGGCTATTTGAAACAACGCGGCATCAAAACCGTGTTTGTGACCGGTTTGGCCACCGACTTCTGCGTGGCCTGGACCGCCATGGACGCCCGCGCTGCGGGATTTGAGGTGTATGTCGTGGAAGACGCCTGCCGTGGCATTGACCTGAATGGTTCTTTGGCTGCAGCCTGGAAAAACATGACCGCCAAAGGCGTCAAACGCATCCAGTCTGACGACATCCAAATCGGCTGATGCGGCGCTGAGTGGCCCAACCCATGCAGCCGCGACACACGGATGTGACCTTGCATGTCAACGGTCAAGACGCTTCGATGCGCTTGACCTCATCTGCGTCGCTGTTGCATGTGTTGCGCAACGATCTGGGCTTGAACAGCCCCAAATACGGCTGCGGTCTGGGTCAATGCGGTGCTTGCACCGTGTTGGTCGATGACCGTCCTGCCCGTGCTTGTGTGATCCCCGCCTTGGAAATGACAGGCCGGTCCATCACCACCGCCGAAGGGCTGGGCCAACGCCAGGCCCCCCACCCGGTGCAGCAAGCCTTCATCGACGAACAAGCCGCGCAATGTGGCTATTGTTTGAATGGCATGGTCATGATGACCGTCGCCTTGTTGAAGCAACACCCCCAGCCCACAGAAACTCAAATTCGCCAAGCCTTGGCGGGCAATTTTTGCCGTTGTGGCACCCACGTGGAAATCATCGCGGCTGTCCAACGCGCCGCCCACTTGATGCAGACCGCAGCAGCCTGATTCATGCGCGCGCAGCAGGTTCATCAACGCATCGATTTGTTCCAAGCCACTGGGGTGCTGCGGGTCTCGCGCGATCCCTTGCCTGCTCAACCACCAACCCCTGGACAACCGGCTTTTGTCTACAGCGCAGCCCAAGAGGGCGCTGAATGTTTTTTGGCTTTGTGGGACGACGGCAGCATCACCGCCTTGCACGGCCATGTCGACTTGGGCACTGGTTTGCGCACCGCGTTGACCCAGTTGGTGGCTGAAGAGTTGCACACCCATCCACAGCAAGTGCATTTGCTCATGGGCATGACCGAGGTGTCGCCCAACCAAGGGGCCACGATTGCCAGTGCGTCGATTCAAGTGCATGCAGCGCCACTGCGGGCGGCGGCCGCGCAAGCGCGCGAGTGGCTGCGCCAACAAGCCGCCAAGCATTGGGGCGTGGCAAGTGACGCGGTGCAGTTGCGCGAAGGCCAGTTGCATGCCCCGGGACACAGCCCGCTGCACATGGCTGACTTCTTGCAGGGTCAATCGGTGGACTTGAGCTTGCAACTCGACACCCCACTCAAACCAACAGATGCCCACGAATGGGTGGGCCAAAGCCTGCCGCGCGTCGACCTGCCCGACAAGGTGTTTGCCGACTTGGTTTATGTGCACGACATGCGGCTGCCGGGCATGTTGCATGGGCGTGTGATCCGACCCCCTTATGCCGGTGCGGACAGCGGGGCGTTCATCGGTCGCACCCTGGACCGTGTGGACAGCCAGTCCATCGCCCACATTCCAGGCATTCACGCGGTGGTGGTGCAGGGCGATTTTGTTGGTGTCGTGGCCGAGCGCGAAGAACATGCCGAACAAGCCATGCAAGAACTGCAGGTGTTTTGGAAACCCTGGCCGGGCATGCCCGACACCCAAGACAGCGAAACCGCATTGCGCCGTCATGCCAGCACCCCGCGCCAGTTGATTGACGAAGGCGAGGTGGACCAAGCCTTGTCGCAAGCCAGTCAAACCTTGCAACGCACCTATGTCTGGCCTTATCAAATGCACGCCAGCATCGGTCCATCCTGCGCCTTGGCTTTGTGGCATGGCCACAGCAACCCCACCATGCCGTTCAAGTTGCAGGTGTGGGCGGGCACACAAAGCCCGCACGCCTTGCGTGCCGACTTGGCACGCTTGTGTGGCGTGAGTGACACCGAGGTGAATGTGATTCGCATGGAAGCCGCCGGTTGCTATGGCCGCAACAGCGCGGACGATGTGGCTGCAGATGCCGCCTTGTTGTCCAAAGCCGTGGGCGCGCCGGTGCGGGTGCAGCTCACCCGCGAGCAAGAGCATGTGTGGGAGCCCAAAGGCGCGGCACAACTGATGCAAGTGCGCGGTGGTTTGGGTCACTTTGGTCAACCCAGCGGTTATGACTTTCAAACCGCCTACCCGTCCAATGGCGCGACCACCTTGGCCTTGTTGCTCACCCGCACGGTGGAGCCCTTGGCCCAGGTGTATGAGATGGGCGACCGCACCGCGCGACCGCCCTACAACTACCCCGATTTGCGTGTCACCGTCAACGACATGCCACCCATCCTGCGCGCGTCTTGGTTGCGTGGTGTGTCGGCCTTGCCGAATTCTTTCGCGCACGAAAGTTTCATCGATGAACTCGCCACCGCCGCTGGCATCGACCCCTTGCAATACCGCTTGACGCATTTGGCCGATGCACGTGCCAGCGAGATGCTGCAAGCCACCGCCGATCGGGCTGGCTGGGTGCCCCACACACAACCCCAACAACGGCCTGCCGAAGGCGATTGGTTGGTGGGCCAAGGGCTGGCTTATGCCCGTTACACCCACAGCAAATGGCCGGGCTTTGGCGCGGCCTGGGCCGCTTGGGTGGCCGATGTGCGGGTGCACAAAACCACGGGAGAAGTGCAGGTGCAACGCGTGGTGGTGGGACACGACGCGGGCCTGGTGGTCAACCCCAAGGGCGTGGAACAACAAATCCATGGCAATGTGGTGCAAACCACCAGCCGTGCCTTGCTTGAAAAAGTGCAAACCGATGCACAAGATGGTCGGGTCACCAGTGCCGAATGGGGAGCCTACCCACTGCTGACATTCCCGCAGGTGCCGGTCGTTGAAGTGGTGCAAATGCCGCGCCCGATGGAAGATCCGCTGGGCGCTGGCGAGTCCTCGTCGGTGCCGGGTACCGCCGCGATTGCCAATGCCATCTTTGACGCCACTGGTATTCGTTTTCGTGCGCCGCCCTTCACCCCCGAGGTGGTGCGCGCCGCCTTGCATCCCTTGGCAGCGCCGGACACATCCAGCCCCATGGCCGACACATCACCGGTGCGCGAACCGTCGTCGCAACCGGGCTTGACCAGCCGATGGGGTTGGCGACAGTGGGCGGGTGGTGCCTTGGCCTTGGCGACATTTGTCGGGGCCAGTGTCGGCTGGCGCAACAGCTTGCCGCGCATCGCCCCACAAAGCTTGGCAGCGCCCAGTGCAGCGGTGTTGGCGCGTGGTGCGCAAGTGGCGGCCTTGGGCAATTGCATCACCTGCCACACCACTGAACAAGGCCAGCCGTTTGCAGGTGGTCAGGCTTTCAAAACCTCGTTTGGCACCATCTACAGCAGCAACCTCACGCCCGATGTGGACACCGGTTTGGGGGCCTGGTCCTATGCCGCTTTCGAGCGTGCCATGCGGCAAGGGGTGTCGCGCGATGGCCATGCGCTGTATCCCGCGTTCCCCTACACCGCGTTTGCCAAGATCAGCGATGACGACATGACCGCGCTCTACGCCTGGCTGATGAACCAACCAGCCGTTTCACAAACCACACCGGCGGCCGACATGGTGTTCCCGTGGGGCATGCGCTCGTTCATGCACCTGTGGAATGGTTTGTTTCACCAGCCCACCCGTTACAGCTACGACGCCTCGCAATCCGCGCAGTGGAACCGTGGCGAGTATTTGGTCAATGGCGTGTCGCATTGCGGCGCTTGCCACACGCCACGCAATCTCTTGGGTGCCGAGCAAAACAGCAGTGCTTATTTGCAAGGTGCTTGGGTGGATGGTTGGCACGCCCCTGCGCTCACCGCTTTGAACGCTTCCCCGCTGCCTTGGCGAAGCGAGGACTTCTACCAATACCTGCGACGCGGCTACACCGATTCGCATGGCGTGGCCAGCGGTCCGATGGCCCAAGTGGTGCGCAATTTGGCACCCATTCCCGACGAAGACTTGCAGGCCATGGCGGTGTATTTGGCCTCGCTTTCGCCCAACCCCATCAGCGATGAGCAGCACCTGTTGCAAACCCGGCAAGTGGTGGCCGATGCGGCCCGCATGGCCCCACCGCCGAGTGCGGCACAGCGGCAATTTGAGGGCAGTTGTGGTGCTTGCCACCATGAGGGTGATGGGCCGTCATTGCTCGGCGTCAACCAGCCTCTGGCGCTCAACGGCAATCTGCACAGCGAACGCCCCGACAACCTGGTGCGGGTGATTGTGCAAGGCATTCAACAGCCACCGTCCAAAGAGGTGGGCTTCATGCCGGCTTTCAAACACAGTTTGAGCGATGCGCAGCTGAGCGCGTTGGTGACTTGGATGCGGCGTCGCTATGCGCCCGAGCGAGCGCCTTGGTCGCCACAAGCGATTGATGCGGCCATTCAGGCCGCACGTTGAACAGACACTTCAGCGGCGTCGGTTGATGTTGCGTCGGCGTTGGTGCTCCAAGCGCTCGAGCAAAGTCAGCATCCATTCGATGCGCTGGGGCATGTCGCGGTTGGGAAAGTCATTCACCCCCGCCCATTGCCTGGCGGTGGTCTCTTGGCATTGCTCCACCAAATAAGCAATGCCTGCCAAGGGTTGCGGCGGCTGTCGTTGGGTGAACACCCAGGCCGATTGGAACTTCGCTTTCAGCAACAAAAACAGTTTGCGCTGGGTGCTGACCACGCTGCGGTGGTGGACTGAATCCAAACCGTTGCGGCGCAGCTGATGACCGATTTCAGCGTAAATCAGGCCCGCAGACAAAATCGCCGAGCGACAGTCGCGAGGCAACTCGGCGATGCCCAGCATGGACTGTTTGTACAAACGATCGGCCTCGTTGAGCAAACGTGCCACCACGTTTTTCAAAGCGGGTGTGCTCTGTGGATGGGCCAACCAAGCATTGGGGTCTATGCCTTCTTCTTGCAACCACAACAAGGGCAAGTAGACACGGCCCAATTTGGCGTCTTCACCGACATCGCGGGCGATGTTGGTGAGTTGCATCGCCACACCCAACTCGCAAGCGCGGGCCAAGGTGTTGGCCTGTTGCGGGCCCATGATCCAACACATCATCGCGCCCACGCTGCCCGCCACGCGCGCGGCATAGCCGTGCAAGTCTTCAATGGTGTCGTAACGGCGTTCATGGCCGTCCCAGGCGAAACCATCGAGCAAGGCGTCGAGCAAATGACGCGGCAGTTGATGGCGTTGCACCACCACGGCCAAAGCGCGGTCTTCCACGTGGTCCATCGGTGTGCCGGCGTAAATCAAGTCCAAGCGGTGGGTCAGCACCTGCAAGCTGCGCTCGATCGAGTCGCCCAAATCCACCATGTCGTCAGCCACGCGGCAAAACGCATACAGGGCGATGGCCGAAGAGCGCACCCGCGAGGGCAACAAGCGACTGGCTGCAAAAAAAGTTTTGGAGCCACCGCGCATCATTTCGACGCAAGCGGCGAGGTCGGCGTCGGCTTTATCCGTGAATGGCAACGGCATGGGGCACCACCTCTTCCAGCATTTTGGCGGACATCAACACGCTGGGCACACCTGCACCTGGTTGACTGCCGGCACCGACCATGAACAAATTGTGCACATCCTCGCTGCGGTTGTGCGGGCGAAACCAAGCACTTTGCGTGAGGATGGGCTCCAGGCCAAAGCCCGCACCTTTGAACGACCACAAACGGTCTTGAAAGTCTTGCGGCGTGGTCATTTTGGAGCTCACCACATGCTGCTTCAAGTCGGGCAGCACGCTGTCTTGCAACACCGTGGCCACGGCATCGCGGTATTGATCGGAAATGGCTGACCAGTCGGTGCCGCTGCTCAAATTGGGCACCACCGACAAGGCGTAAAACGCGTCGCAACCCGCTGGGGCCAAAGACGGATCGGTGGCGGTTGGGCGGTACAAATACAAGCTGAAATCTTTGGACAGCTTGTGGTTTTTGAAGATGTCTTGCAACAAGCCTTTGTAGCGAGGACCCAGCACCATCATGTGGTGCGGCACATCGTGGTATTGACGGTTGGTGCCGAAATACCAAACAAACAAACCCGATGAATACTGCCCATTGGCAATTTTGCGGTCGGTCCAATGGCGACGATACTCTGGGGCCACCAGGTGTTTGTAAGTCCAGGCGGCATCGCCATTGCTCACCACGATGTCTGCCGGGATGAATTCGCCATTGGCCAATTCCACACCCTTGGCCGTGCCGTTCTCCACCCTGATGTGGGTGACAGGGCTGTTGTAGCGGATCGGCACCTGGCGCTCATGCAACAAGTTCACCAGGGCTTTCACGATGGC
Organism: Pseudomonadota bacterium; assembly: GCA_039795515.1. Taxonomy (GTDB): domain Bacteria; phylum Pseudomonadota; class Gammaproteobacteria; order Burkholderiales; family Burkholderiaceae_C; genus Limnohabitans. The sequence goes on from JBDKLR010000093.1 coordinate 11,118, forward strand.
CCCTGTGCCGCCCATGGCTGAATGCACGCCCCAGCGCCGCTCCAACACATGGATGAGGGAGTAGACACAGGTGACTGAAAACGGATTGCCACCGATCAACAAGGGGTGAAAGCTCATGACGATGCGCAACTTGGGGTGCTTGATGTGTTGCGCCACCATGCTGTAGATGGAGCGCCAGGCCTGCATCTTGAACAAATTGGGCATGGCCTTGATCACATCCGAGATGGTTTCAAACGGGATCGCGCCCAACTCGACAAAACCCAGGTCAAAGCACTTGTCGGAGGCTTTCATCAGGTTCTTGAAGCCCTGCACATCGGCTGGGTTGAACTTGGCGATCTCAGCCTCCATGGCCGCGTCGTCATTGCTGTAGTCGAAGTGGGTGCCGTCGTCAAAACGAATCCGGTAGAAGGGTGACATCAGGCGCAGATCGACATGGTCTTTCATTTGATGACCGCACAGCGTGAACAGCTCTTCCAAATACTGCGGCATGGTGATGATGGTCGGGCCGGCGTCGAAAGTGAAACCATCTTGCTGGTGCACATAAGCACGGCCACCGGCCATGTCGAGTTTTTCCAGCACCTGAACCTCATAGCCTTTGACACTCAGGCGGATGGCGGCGGCCAAACCGCCAAAGCCACTGCCAATGATGACGGCACGCGGTCGTCGCGGTTGCGCATGGCTGTGGCGCTCGTCGCTGGCTTTGAAGGCATTCATGCTGGATTCACTTTCATCGCCCAACCCCACAAGCGTTGCAGGGGCAGTGCAAACACCATCAACACATGCTCGACGATGGCCAAGCCCAATAAAGACGACAACAACACCCAACCGGTGTTGATCAACACCTCGCCAGTGTGCAGCGACCACACCATCCAAGACCAGATGCCGACCGACAGCAACATGGTCAGGTAGAAAAAGGGACTGATGGGACCGGTTTTGAAATAGCTGGCGATGTAGCGCAAATGCACAGGCAAGTACTGCGCACCCACTTGCGGGACACCAAAAAACAAATTGAGTTTGGCGCTCAAACGCATGCACCACAGCAATGCGTAGGTGCACAGCGCGATGTGATTGGGTTGTCCCTGCTGCAAATACACCAGCACGGCAAAGTTCAGCAGCAAGGCCAGCTCGTGGTACAGCAAGGCCATGACCGATTGACCAAAGCGTTGCGGCAAGCGCAAGTCCGTGTCCAAAGCCACGCGCCGGGGTCCGGCCAACCATCCGGTGAGAAAGGCCATTTCATGCCAACTCCACATGGCGATGACGCTGACAAAGCCCAAATAGACATGCGCCACCGAATGGGTTCGCATGCTGATAGCCGATGTCCAAAGACTCAGACCCAGCAAGAAACTCAAGAGGAACATGCTCCAGCGGAAACTGCTGGTGGGCAAGCGCACCAACCACAAAATGGCACCCGTGCCCAACCACCAACTGAACACCGCAAACAAGCTGGCGCCCAGGGTGGAGGACAGAAATTCCATCATGTGAGCGCCATTTCCGATCAGGGGTTCACCAAACAGGCTGCATGCGGATTTCGGCCGGCAACGCTTGTTTTTTCACGGGCACCAGGAACAGGCGGCCAAAGGTGAAAAAGGCTTGTGTGGCGGTGACCGCACGTCCCACGAGACCGATCACACCACCACGTTGTTTCGCGGCGGCATTGGCCACCGACAAGGCGACCAAACGGGTCATGCAGGCACGGAAAGTGGGGTGGTCGATGTCCACCTCGATGGGGAACACCTGACGGCAGATGTCCGAGGTGATGCGAAACACCTTGTAGTCGTAGTCGGTGGATTCAAAGCCCATGGCTTCGTGCAACAAAGGACGGGTGTGGTCGCGCACATACATGGTGGCGTAAACCGCCAAGATAAAGAAGCGAATCCACAGCAAGTTGCCGCCGCGCAGCAAATGCGGATTGGCGCGCATGATCAAGGCAAAGGATTCGCCATGTCGGAACTCGTCATTGCACCAACGCTCGAACCAACGGAAGATGGGGTGAAAGCGTTTGTCGGGGTGTTTTTCCAACTGGCGGAAGATGGTGATGTAGCGGGCATAACCGATTTTTTCGGACAGATAGGTCGCGTAAAAAATGTATTTGGGCTTGAAGAAGGTGTAATTCTTTTGGCGCTTGAGTTGACCCAGGTCGATGCCCAAATCGAAGTCTTTGAGCGATTGGTTGATGAAGCCGGCATGGCGGGATTCGTCACGCGCCATGTAGGTCATCAATTTTTTGATGTCGGGGTTGTCGATGTGCTTGCGGATCTCGTTGTACAAAATGCAACCCGAGAACTCCGAGGTGAGCGAGCTGATGAGGAAGTCCAAAAACTCTTGACGCATTTCAGGCGACAACTGCGGCATCAGGGTTTTGACTTCCTCGGCAAATTGCGCATCGCGTTGGAAGTGGTCGTGGTTGTTGTCGCCCTCGTACTCTTGCATCATGATGTCCCACTCGGCGCGCACCGGTTCCACATTCAGGCGGTCCATGGCGGCAAAGTCGGTGGTGTAAAAGCGCGGGCTGAGCACGGTGCTTTGCACCGCTTTGGCGTTCGCATCGGCTGCTGTTTCGACATGGCCGATCAGCATTTCCACATGGTCATGGTCGAGATTGAGTGTGGTGCTGTTCATGATTCACTCCTTGGAGACACAGGTTTGGGTTGGCTGGCGTTGTGCAGCAATGCAAAGGAAGACAAATTGGTGGGACCGAACGATTCGAGGTCGATCCGTTGACCTGTGGCCGTGTCGACCAAGGTGAGGCGGCCATCGCTGTGCGCGATCAACTCAAACGCCGGACCTGAGCCCATGCCACGGCGCATGCGTTCACGTGCCATGGTGCGCAACACCCCCCGCACAAAGCCTTGCTCGCCCACATAACGGTGAATTTCTTGTTGGGTCTGTGCATCGATCACCGCCACGTCACCGTTGGGGCGGTCTTCAAACCGCAAACTCATTTGCCACAACACCGGGGCATGGTCTTGGGGGATCTCCATGCCTTGATTGCGCAGCAAGGCCACGACCAACAACACGCTGGACAAAAAGCCCACGAAGATCCAGCCGGTCAGCGCGTGTCGACCGGGCATGGAAGGGTTGGCGTGCACGCTGGAATTCATGAGGCGCTGTGTTGGGGTGTTTGAGCGTTGTGGCTGGGCAGGTCGTCGGTGATGTCACCCAGCATGGCGGCCACACCCGGGTTGCATTCACGCCAAGCTTGCAACAGGCGTTCGCCCACCACCAAGGCGTTGGGGATGCAGCGCAGGCAAGGCTCTGGGTTTTTCAAATGCCAGGGGCGTGCATGCGGCCAGATGTTGAGCCAAGCGATGTGGTCTTCACCACCCAGGCGCAAAGCAATGTCGCCAAAACCTTGGGCACGCGGCTTGACCGAGGCCGCTGCGATGAATCGCAGTGGCAGGTTGAAAGTGAGGGTGAGCACCACACCGATGCGCATCACCATGCGCTTGCTGGTGAGGGTGTAGAGGGCGGTGCGAGCGGTGTACCAAGCCATGGCGGTCAGCACACCCAAGGCCAACAAGCTCAACGTCAAACTGGTCAGCATGGGCACCCAGAGGCGTGGCTGCGGTTCACCCAACAGATAGAGCAGTTGCAACAGCATCATGGCGATGAAATACACACTCAAGGTCCGCACATGGAAAACGTGCAGGGCCAATTGTTTCCAATCGGGTGCACCTTGCCACAGCAGGCGTTCGCCTGCAGGCAGTGCTTCGGGCAAGCCAGGGGCTGCCTCGAACTCGTGTTCGTGGTGCGGGTTGACGTTCAAAACAAGGGCTCCTGACGATCAGGGGTGGCGTACAAGGTGCCAGCGCCGTAGTAGGCGGTGACTTTTTCCTCTTCCAACAAGGTGATTTGTTCCATGCTCTTGGTTTTGGGCACATTGGCAAACTGCGCACCCAAAATGGCGGCCACATGCACACCACGCGATTTGATGCGTGAGAAAGTCATCGGCAACAAGACACGATCGCCCGAGGTCAAGCCGACTTCGATGTAGCGGAACATCATTTCGCAACGATCCACCCACAGGTCTTTCACCGTGCCCGCTTGCACCCCGTCAGCGCCATAGACAGGCAAACCGCGAGGGTCGATGTCGGGGGACATCACATCGTGGTCGGCGGCGATGCGCAAAGGCACGATCTTGATGTCGCCACCGTGGTAGAGGTCGGGTTCGTCGGCACGGGCCGCCCAAGCACCGGGTCCGATGCCTGCCAACAAAGGATCGCCCACAGGCTCCAGGGGCGCGCCCAACCAGCGTTGTGTAGGCTGGCCGCTGTAGGTGCCATCGGGTCGGTTGAAGTCGGGCGCCAACACCTCGCGGCCATCGGCGAGTTTGTAGACCTTGGGGTCGGGCATGGGCCAACCGATTTGCACCGGGCCGCCTTGCAAATGGCCGTTGTCCATGGGATAGCCCTCACGGTGGTTCTCGCGCAAGAGGTAATAAATCAGGCCGGCAAAAAAGGCCCAAAACATGTAGAGCACGATTTGGGCGACGTCTACATACTGGGTGATGGCACCTGTTTCCATGGTTGGACTCCTTTGAAGAGGACGAAAAAAAGAAAAATCAGCCTGGCAACTCGGCCAGGGCAATGCGGTTGGAATCTGCGGCCTCGCTGCGGTGACGACTCACCAAAGGCCCCAGTGCGATCAGCACGGCAAACAACATGAACATCTCGATGTGAAACACCGTGCTGTAACCCGTGAGCGGGGAGTTGAAAACCTCACCCAACAAACCTTGTTCGGCCAATGAACCCACCAAATCGCGGGTCACACCGCCCATCGCCATGGCCAAGCCTGCGGCCGTGGCTTGCACCGCGCCCCATGCGCCCAAGACCAAGCCGGCTTGGCTGTGGGCGGTCAAGGCCATGGCCTGCAACAACATGCCCACCGAGAACAAACCGCCACCAAATCCAATGAGCGCGGCACCTGCTTGGAACATCAGGGCCGATTCCAGGGGGGCAGAAAAAATCAAGAATGCAAACGCGGGCAAGCCCAGCACTGCGCCGATGGCAGCGAGCCGACACGCGTCCATGCCTTTGGACAAGATGCGCGCGGACAAAGCAAAAGCGAACAAGGCACCACCCGCGCTCAAAGCGGTGAGGCCACTGGTCAGACCCACATTCAAGCCCAGGACCTGTCCGCCATAGGGTTCGAGCACGATGTCTTGCATGCTGAAGGCGGCCGTGCCCAAGCCCACGGTCCACAAAAACCGGCGCATGCGTGGCACGGCCATGAGCAAGCCCCAGTTGGTGTTGAAGCCATCAGCGTCCCGCGCACCGCGTTTGACCCCTTTGGCTTCTTGTTTCCACAAAGAGGTGATGTTGAGCAAGACCACGGTCACAGCGCAACCCTGAATGACTTGAATCAGTCGCAGAGGCGAAAAGTCACTGAGCAAATGGCTGAGCACGCCACTGCCCACGACCAAACCCATGAGTTGCATGGCATACATCAGGGCCACCACACGCGGGCGTTTGTCATCGGGTGACACATCAGAGGCCAAGGCGAGGCCAGCGGTTTGGGTGACTTGCATGCCTGCGCCCACCAGCAAAAATGCCATGGCGGCACCGATGCGGCTGACCCAGACATAACCTTCGCGGGGTTCGGACAAACCCAGCAGTGCGAAAGGCATGATGGCCAAACCACCGAACATGATGATGGTGCCGATCCACAAATACGGCAAGCGGCGCAAACCCAAAGCGGAAGGATGGGTGTCGCTGCGGTAACCGATCATGGCGCGCAAAGGTGCAAACACCAGGGGCAGGGCCACCGACAAAGCCACCCACCATGCGGGCACTTGCAATTCCAAAATCATGACCCGATTCAAGGTGCCAACCAACAGCGCCATGGTCATGCCAATCGACAACTGGAACAAGGCCAAACGAAACAATCGCCCCAAGGGCAGGTCGTGCGACGCCGCATCGGCGAACGGCACGTACTGCAGCATGATTTTTTGCAACCATGCGGGTGGGCGAATGCGTTGGTTCATGAACGCGTCCACTCCCATGCTTGCGAGGTGTAAAAACCGCTGGAGACACGTTGCATTCGGCCTTCTTGCCATCCCAGCGGTTGGACAGCTCTTTGCAAATAAACATGCAGCGTGGACTTGCGCACAGGCGACAACTGCGGTGAGCGGTCGGAGCGCGGGAACAAGCGACCGATGGTGTGGGCCGTCGCCAGCAAGGGTGAATGCGGCGCGAAGGTGAACAACACCGAGTGGCGTGTGCGTTTGCACAAGGCTTCGACCGCGCTGGCGATGTGCGGCGTGTCGTAATGAATCAGCGAGTCCATGCACACCACGTGGTCGAACGTGCCCAGGTCATCGGCCAGCATGTCACCGGACATGAACGCGATGGTGCCGCCGTTGTTGCGCAGTTCAGGTTGTGCTTGCACTTCTTGCGCATGGCGTTCACGCGCCAAGTCGACCAAGGTGGGCGACAGGTCGATGGCGACCACGTGCGCGCCCCGGCGCATGGCTTCTTGGGCCAAGGCGCCTGTGCCACAGCCCGCGTCCAACAAACGCAAACCGCTCATGTCCTCGGGCAACCAAGACAACAAGGTCTGGCGCATCTCGTCGCGGCCACGACGCACCGTGGCGCGAATGCGTCCCACAGGCGCGTTGGAGGTGAGCACCTCCCAGGCCTTGACGGCGGTGCGGTCGAAATACTGTTGGATTTCGCCGCGGCGTTGGACATAGCCAGCTTGGTTCATCAGTCAAATCCCAGCAAATCGAAAATGTCACGGTCTTTCATTGGCACCGAGGGCAGTGGGTCGGTCCCGGCCCACAGCGCAGCGGCCAAACGCATGTATTCGTCTTGCACCGCTTTGACAGCAGGCGTTGGTTCGAGTTCAAACAAGGTGCATTTCTGCAAACGGCTTTTGCGGATTTCGTCCAGCATGGGGAAATGCGCCATGTTTTTCAGACCGGTGACCGCGTTGAACTTGTCCACTTGGTCGGTGGCGTCGCTGCGGTTGACGATGACGCCGCCCAAGCGGACGTTGTAGTTTTTCGATTTGGCACCGATGGCTTGCACGATGCGGTTCATGGCGAAGATGGAATCGAAGTCGTTGGCGGTGACGATCAGGGCGCGGTCGGCGTGTTGCAAAGGCGCGGCAAAACCGCCGCAAACCACATCGCCCAACACGTCAAAAATCACCACGTCGGTGTCTTCCAACAAATGGTGTTCCTTGAGCAACTTGACGGTTTGACCGACGACGTAGCCACCGCAACCGGTGCCTGCAGGGGGGCCACCGGCCTCCACGCACATGACGCCGTTGTAGCCCTTGAACACAAAATCTTCCAGGCGCAATTCCTCGGCGTGAAAGTCCACGGTTTCCAGCGCATCGATCACCGTGGGCATGAGTTTTTTGGTCAGCGTGAAGGTGGAATCGTGTTTGGGGTCGCAGCCGATTTGCAACACGCGTTTGCCCAGCTTGCTGAAGGCCACGGACAGGTTGGAGGAGGTGGTGCTTTTGCCGATGCCGCCTTTGCCATAAATGGCAAACACCTTGGCATTGCCAATCTTCACCATCGGGTCTTGCTGCACTTGCACACTGCCCTCGCCATCGGGTGGGCGCGGTCCTCGTTTGATGTCGTTGACGGAGATGGTGGCTGTTTCAATCATGGAGTTGCTCCAGTGGGACTTCAGCGGCTGAAATGAGCCTTGGCTTCGTACATGGTTTCCACCGTGATGTGCGAGACACCACGTTCACGTGCGAAGATTTCGGTGTTGCGGCGGGCCTTACCGCGCACAAAAAACGGAATTTTTTTGAGTTCTTTTTCGGCTTCGGGTGCCCAACTGCTTTCGTTGCTGGCTTCGGCCTGTGTGCCTTCGGGCAATTGGATGGGGGTGGCTTGGCTGTCAGCCACGGCCTGAGGTGCGGCTTGGGGTGCTGTGCCATGGCCCGAACCCAGGTGTGAAGCGGCTGCGCCGTCGTGGAATTCGAAGTCCTCGCGGAACATGCCCAACAAGTGCTCTTCCAAGCCCATCATGAGGGGGTGCACCCAGGTGTCAAACAACACATTGGCGCCTTCAAAGCCCATTTGCGGCGCATATCGGGCCGGGAAATCCTGCACATGCATGGGCGCGGAGATGACGGTGCATGGAATGCCCAAACGCTTGGCGATGTGGCGTTCCATTTGCGTGCCCAGCAACAACTCGGGTTGCAGGGCTTTGACCGCGTCTTCCACTTCCAGGTAGTCGTCGGTGATCAGGGCTTCCACCCCGTACAGCTTGGCGGCCTCGCGCACCTCGCGGGCGAATTCGCGGCTGTAGGTGCCCAAGCCCACCACTTCAAAACCCATTTCCTGATGGGCCACTTGCGCGGCGGCGATGGCATGCGTGGCGTCGCCAAACACGAACACCCGTTTGCCTGTGAGGTAGGTGGAATCAACCGATTGGGCATACCACTTGGCACGCGAGTCTTGGCTGTAGTCGGCCAGTGTTTTGCCACTGTCGTGCAGGCCTGCGAGTTCGCGCACTTCTTGGATGAAAGCCAAGGTGCCTTTGACGCCATAAGGAATGGTTTTGGTGAAAGGCTGATCGCAGTTGCGCTCCAACCATTGCGCGGCGGTGCGGCCGAGTTCGGGATAGAGCACCACGTTGAAATCGGCTTCGGCCAAGCGGCGCACATCGGCCACGCTGGCGTTGAGTGGGGCGACCACATTGACTTGAATGCCCAGCTCTTGCAGCAAGCCCCGAATTTCTTTCACATCGTCGCGGTGTCTGAAGCCCAAGGCCGTAGGCCCCAGGATGTTGCAGCTGGGCTGGCGTCCCGCCAATGGGGTGCGTTGGTGACCCGTTGGCACCAAGGCGCGGATCAGGTGGTAGATGGTTTCGGATGCGCCAAAGTTTTCTTTGCGCTGGTAGGCCGGCAACTCGAGCGGCACCACCGGGATGGGCAGATTCAAGGCCAGGGTCAAACCGCCCGGGTCGTCTTGGATCAATTCGGCTGTGCAGGACGAACCCACCAACATGGCATTGGGTTTGAAGCGCTCGTGCGCGTCGCGGGCCGCGTCTTTGAACAACTCGGCGGTGTCACCGCCCAGGTCACGCGCTTGGAAAGTGGTGTAAGTGACCGGCGGGCGGCGTGGCAAGCGCTCGATCATGGTGAACAGCAGATCGGCGTAGGTGTCGCCTTGCGGCGCATGCAGCACGTAATGCACATCGGTCATGGCCGTGGCCACACGCATCGCGCCCACATGGGGTGGTCCTTCGTAGGTCCAGAGGGTGAGTTGCATGGTGTGCCTTATGCAGCCAGTTTGATGCGACGACGCAAAGGGCGACAGAACAATTCGGCCAAATCGGCCGCTTGCTCATAGCCTTGGATGGGGGTGAACACCAGTTCGATGGCCCATTTGGTCGCCAAGCCTTGCGCTTCGAGGGGATTGGCCAAACCCAAACCGCAGACCACCAAATCGGGGGCTTCGGCATGGCAACGGTCGAGTTGGTTGTCGACGTGTTGACCTTCGGTGATGCGACTGCCCTCGGGCAACCAGGCCAGTTCTTCGGCCATCAGTTTGCGGTGCAAATACGGTGTGCCGATTTCACCCAAGGTCATGCCGAGTTCACGATGGAGAAAACGCGCCAACGGGATTTCAAGCTGCGAGTCGGGGAAGAAAAAGATTTTTTTGCCTTCCAACTGCGGCCGCTGGCGGGCCAGCGCAGCTTGGGCGCGTTGACGTGGGGCTTGTGTGACTTTCTCGAAGGTGTCGGCTGACACACCAAAGGCGGTGGCGGCCGCTTGCAACCAGGCGGTGGTGCCTTCGACACCCAAAGGAAATGGGGCTGGCAGGCGTTTGGCGCCACGGGCTTCCAACGCCAAGCTGGTGTCGGCCAAGAACGGTTGCGCCAACAAATAAACCGTGTCGGGACCCACTTCAGGCAGTGCGGTGCTGTTGCGGGGCGGGAAAAAGTCCACTTGTGTGATGCCCATGTCGGTGAGCAAACGGCGCATTTGGTCTTCCACGATGTCGGCCATCGTGCCCACCACCATCAGTCGCTTGGGACTGGATGTGGGCAAACTGGGCAGCACCGGCACCATGGCGTGCAAGCAGGCGTCTTCGCCTTGGGTGAAGGTGGTTTCGATGCCGCTGCCCGAGTAGTTCAGCACCCGCACATTGGGGTTGTGGGTGCGGCTGAGTCGCTCGGCGGCACGCGACAAATCGAGCTTGATCACTTCCGAGGGGCAAGAGCCCACCAAAAACAAGGTGCGGATGTCGGGGCGGCGGTTCAGCAGTTTGTGAACGACTTTGTCCAACTCTTCATTGGCGTCTGCCAGGCCGGCCAGGTCACGCTCGTCAATGATGGCAGTGCCAAAGCGGGGCTCGGCAAAAATCATCACGCCCGCAGCGGACTGGATCAGGTGGGCGCAGGTGCGCGAGCCCACCACCAAAAAGAAAGCGTCTTGGATTTTGCGGTGCAACCAAATGATGCCGGTCAGGCCGCAAAACACCTCGCGCTGGCCGCGTTCGGTGCGCACCACGGGGGCACTGGCGCAGGCGGTGGTCTCAGGATGGATCGGGATCACTGGGCTCATGCAGCCATCTCCTTGTGCATGGCCAGGGTGGCGCGTTCTTGCAAGCGGGCGGCGCGCAGTTTCAGTAAAAACTGTCCGGCGTTGATCGCGTAAGCGGCGTATGCCGCCAGCGCCAACCAGAGTTGTTCACGGGTGCTCATGTGGCCGGTGTAAAGCGTCCACAGGTAAGCCGTGTGCAGACCCAACACCAAGAAACTGAACACGTCTTCCCAGAAAAAAGACTTGGCAAACAACCACTTGTCAAACACGACCTTTTCCCAAATGGAGCCGGTGATCATGATGGTGTAGAGCACCAAGGTCTTGAAAACCACGGAGCCAACCGCCCAAACTTCCCCAGCGCCTGTGACCATGTAGCGGGTGATCAAGCAGACGCTGACCCCAAACACGATGAACTGAAAAGCCGCCAAAAACCCCTGAACTGGCGTCCAAATGGTGGCGTCGCGGCGGGCCCGTTCTTCGGGCGTGTACAAACCGGCGCTGATGGGGGCGGTGGTGGAATCGGTCATATGGGGTGGTGGGGCTTCCTGGGAAACGACTTTAGGGTGTCCAGCCCCTAGTGTCAACTTAAATTGACGTTATTTAAAGATGACAATACTAGGGTATTCCCTGGTTTTGAAGTGTCAAAAAACTCTGACACTCCCATGGCGATTCAACCTGTTTAGAACAGGCTCAGACAAAAGAGGTCACATGGAACAGCCCGCCCTCACCGATATCAAACGACCTCTGCAAGAAACGATTGCGACTCATGTCATTCCTCGACTGCTGGGCCAACAACCCATGGCGACTCGCCAAAACATGATGGCAGCCGAATACAGCCAACGCTTGGGCGAGGCTTGTGTGTCGATGGTTCCATCGGCAGCGCAGGACTGCGCCCGCCAGTTGATGGCGCAAGGTTTGGACTTGGAAACCCTGTATGTGCAGACCATTCCTGACGCCGCCCGCTTGTTTCACGACTGGTGGGAGGTTGAACAAATCGATTTCGTGGCTGTCACCCGCGGGACTTTCCAACTCGAGGAATTGATTTACGCCCTCAGCGTGGACTTCATCATGACCAACCGGGGCGAACACCAAGCTGGCAGGGGCTTCAGCGCCTTGTTGGTCAACACGCCCGGCTCGCACCACTCGCTGGGCTTGCTGATCTTGTCCCAGTTTTTCAAGCGCCATGGCTGGCAAGTCATCAGTTCCAACCAGTTTTCAGCCGCCGACACGACCACCGCCGTGCGCAGCGAATGGATCGATTTGATGGGGCTTTCCATCTCGGACGGGCGGCAAATCGAGCCCATGCGAAAGCTCATTGCGACATTGCGCCGTTTGTCCAGCAACCCGCATTTGCAAATCATGGTGGGTGGTCCTTTGCTGCGCCAAACCCCTGATTTGGCCCAACAACTGGGGGCTGATTTCAGCTCGGCGCATGCCGACGAGGCCCAAACCCTGGCGGCCAGCCGGGTGCAGCAGGTGCAAGCGCGGCATGGGATGGTCGGTTTGAATTTGCAGCCTTGACTTGGACAAAAAAGCGCAGATTTGACGCTTAGAATCTGTTCAAAATGGCCATGGCCAGCGATTTAGTGTTCAACAAGCCGATTTGGATGTCTTTCATTTTTCTTTTTATTCAACTTGTCTAAATCAACGTGAATTTTTCTAGCCTGTCCCCTGAACACCTCGAGCGATTGCTGTCAATGCTTTCTGACATCTTGTTGGTGTTGGATGAAGCGGGCGTGGTGCAGGACATGGAAATTTACGGCAAGGAGTTGCAACGCCTGGATTTGCAAGCCTGGAAAGGCGCGCAGTTGACCTCATTGGCGAACATTGACAGCCAAGAGAAGGTGCAAAGTTTGTTGTCGCAAGCGCCCCAAGGCGACAAACCCCTGTGGCGCCATGTCAATTTGTCCAGCCCCGGACAAGCGGGCAATGTGCCCTTGCAAGTGGTCACATTCCACCATGCCAGCACCCGCCAAACCTGGCTGTTTGGCCGTGATTTGAGCGGCGTGTCGCAAATGCAGCAGCGCTTGGTGGAAGCCCACCAAGGCATGGAGCGTGACTACCTGCGATTGCGCCACATGGAAGCCCGCTACCGCCTGTTGTTCGAGTCCGTGGCAGAGCCTTTGTTGGTGGTGGATGTGGCACAGCGTCGCATCATGGAAGCCAACCAAGCCGCCCAAATGGTGCTCAAAGACGCCTCGCGCCGCTTGCCGGGCACCGACATCGCCAATTGTTTTGCGCCAGACTCGCGCGCATCATTGGACAATTTGCTCAGAGCCGCTCAAAATTCAGGCCGCGCCGAGAGTGCCCGGGTGCGGAGCCTCAAAGCCGATCAGGACAGCCAGTTGCACGCCTCGGTGTTTGTGCAAGAAGGGGGCCCGCAGTTTTTATTGCGCATGCAAGAACTCAGCAGCGCGCAATCGCGCCAAAAAGACGATCCAGGCAGCAATTGGTTCAAAAACGCCTTGGAAAACGCCCCCATTGGCTTTGTGGTGGCCGACCGTTTGGGCACCATCTTGGCCAGCAATCCGGAGTTTCGTGGCATGGTGGGCGTGACTTCCCACAACCAACTGGCTGACCAAAGCCTGGAAGAGTGGTTGGCCCGGGGTGCGGTGGACTTGGGCGTGTTGCTCAACAACCTGCGCCAATCCCGCACGGTGCGGGGTTTTGCCACCGAATTGCGCAGCGCCGTCGGTGTGTTGATGGCGGTGGACGTGGCCGCGGTCACCCTGCTCGGCGACGACCCCACTTATGGTTTCTTCTTCCGCGACATCCAAATGGGTCGCGGCCGTGAAACCACCCCAGCCGCCGGCATGGCCGACTCGGTGGCCCAACTCTCGCAGTTGGTTGGTCGCATGCCCATGAAAGAAATCGTTGGCGAAACCAGCACCATGATCGAGCGCATGTGCATCCAAGCCGCCTTGGAGCTGACCCACAACAACCGCGCTTCTGCCGCGGAAATGCTGGGTTTGTCGCGACAAAGCCTGTATGTCAAATTGCACCGTTACGACATGGTGGCCGAAGGCGACTCAGAGTAAACCCTAGGCATTCTCCGAAAGCGTCAACTTTGATTGACAACTTGCCTTGTCAAACCAAAAATAGGGGATGTCTTTTCCCCAACCCTCGGCCGTTTTAGAACTGCTCAAGCCCGTCACCTGGTTTCCGCCCATGTGGGCGTTTGCCTGCGGGGCCGTCTCCTCGGGTCAGTCTCTCTCGGAGTCTTGGCCGTTGGTGTTGGCGGGCATGGTGTTGGCAGGGCCCATGGTGTGTGCCAGCAGCCAAGCGGCCAATGACTGGTTTGACCGCCATGTGGACGCGATCAACGAACCGCATCGCCCCATTCCTTCTGGCCGCATTCCGGGTCGCTGGGGCTTTTACATTGCGCTCATCTGGACCGCCTTGTCCTTGTCCTGGGCCTGGCCCTTGGGCGAGTGGGCATTCAAAGCCACGCTATTGGGTTTGTTGCTGGCCTGGGGTTACAGCGCGCCGCCCTTTCGATTCAAGCAAGACGGTTGGCTGGGCAATGCCGCCTGCGGTCTGAGTTACGAAGGTTTGGCCTGGGTCACGGGTGCTGCCGTCATGTTGGGCGGTGCCTTGCCGGCTTGGCCAATCTTGCTGATGGCCTTTCTCTACAGCGTCGCGGCCCACGGCATCATGACCTTGAACGATTTCAAAGCCATTGAAGGCGATCGACAAATGGGTGTCTGGTCACTGCCTGTGCAACTGGGTGTGCGCCGCGCGGCGGGCACGGCTTGCTGGGTGATGTTGTTGCCGCAGTTGGTGGTGGTGGGTTTGTTGCTGCACTGGCAACACATCGGTCACGCCACAGCGGTGTTGTTGTTGGTCTATGCCCAAGTGCCATTGATGATGCGATTCATGCGCGACCCAGTGGCACGGGCCTTGGGTTTGAGCGCCTTTGGCGTTCCTTTGTTGGTGGCCGGCATGATGGTCAGCGCTTTTGCGCTGCGCAGCCTTTGAAGTGAAAAACAAGCAGGAGCAAAACGATGAAAAACGATACCTATGACGTGGTGGTGGTCGGTGGCGGTCCTGCGGGGGCCACGGCGGCAGACGATTTGGGTCGCTACGGCCATCGTGTGTTGATGCTCGACCGCATGGGGCGCATCAAGCCTTGTGGCGGTGCGATTCCGCCCAGGGCCATCAAAGACTTTGAAATCCCCGATGAACTGCTGGTGGCCAAAGCACGTGCAGCGCGCATGATTTCGCCCAAAGACAACAAGGTCGACATCCAAATCGAAGGCGGTTTTGTCGGCATGGTCAACCGCGATCAATTTGACGAATGGCTGCGTTGCCGTGCAGAAAGCCATGGGGTGGTGCGTCAACGGGGCGTGTTCGACAAACTCACCCGCGACGACGATGGCGTGAGCCGGGTGCATTTCACGGTGCGCACCGATGACGGACTGGACATGCAGGCCAGCACCCGCGCCCGCGTGGTCATCGGCGCTGACGGCGCACGTTCGGAAGTGGCCCGCCAGGCGGTGCCAGGCGCTGAAAAAACCAAGTATGTGTTCGCCTATCACGAGATCTTGCAAACACCACCCGACATGGTGCAAACCGACACCGACCCCTCGCGTTGCGATGTGTACTACCGCGGCACCTTGTCGCCCGATTTCTACGGCTGGGTGTTCCCGCACGGTGACACCATGAGCGTGGGCACGGGCAGTGCCGACAAAGGTTTTTCACTGCGCAGTGCGGTGGGGCGTTTGCGCGATGCCGCCGGCTTGCAACAAGCCACGGTGCTGCGACGCGAAGGCGCGCCCTTGCCCATGAAACCGCTGCCACGTTGGGACAATGGCCGCGACGTGATCTTGGCCGGTGACGCGGCAGGTGTGGTGGCCCCAGCCTCTGGCGAAGGCATTTACTACGCCATGTTGGGCGGACGCCTGGCAGCCGAAGCGGCGCACGAATGCATCACCCAAGCCAATCCAGCGGCCCTCAAGCAAGCACGCAAGCGCTTCATGAAAGACCATGGAACCGTGTTTTGGGTGCTGGGCATCATGCAGTACTTCTGGTACAGCACCGACAAACGCCGCGAGAGTTTTGTGAAGATGTGCGAGGACAAAGACGTGCAAAAACTCACCTTTGACTCGTACATGAACAAAAAGCTCGAGCGCAAAAAGCCGATGGCCCATGTGAAGATTTTCTTCAAGGACATGGCGCATTTGATGGGCATGGCCAAGACCTGAACCTGGGCGCGGCGTCCATCTCTGGTTCAATCGGAGGATGCGGGCGCCATCCCTTGTATCGCCGTCACGACCTCTTCGATGAATCTGGCGGGCTGCTCTTCGTGCAGCAAATGTCCCAAGCCGGGCCAGCGCGTCAGCGTGGCATGGCGCAGCAATCCCATGGCTTGATCGGCTTGCGCGGGCGGCACTGTTTTGTCGTTCTCGCCCACCAGCATCCGCACCGGACAGTTCAAGCGACGCAGCTTGTCAGCGCCTGGTGACAAATCCCAGGCGGCCATCATGTTCAAAGCCCCTTGGGCGTGGCTGGGGCTGGCCACAAGTTGGGCGTACAGCGCACGGCCACGGGCATCGAGCACCGAACCCGTGCCCTCCAACAGCTTGTCGATCATGCCCTGGCTGCTGGCTTGTTTGGCAAACCACTGCGGCACCAAAGGGGTCAAGGCCAACAATTTCGCGGCGGGTGGGAACAGCAAACCGGCCAAACCCGGCAGCGGCAACCACGCGGGGTTGATGCCCATCAGCAACTGGGGTTGCAAGCCTTGGTCGAGCACCATTTGCGCCGCGATGGCCGCGCCTGCCGAGTGACCAATGAACACATCGACCGGCCACTGCAGTGTTTGCAATAACGCGCCGATGCCTCGCGCCATGCCTGGCAAAGACATGGCATCGCCATGCCCCAAGCTGCTGAAACCGTGGCCCGGCAAATCGAGCGCCAACACCTGCGCGTGTTCGGCCAGGGGCAGCAAACTGTCGCGCCAGGTGTGGCTGGAAGCACCCGTACCGTGCAGCAGCAAGAGGCGCGGTCCATGACTGCCGACTTGTTGCACATGCCAGTGGATGCCGCCCGCATCGACAAACCGGCTCCATTCGCTGTGCGGCCAGTGCGCGCGGTGGGCAGACCAGTCCATCTCAAACCGCGCTTTGAACAGCCTGCGCCATGCGTTGGCTGTTGGCCAGCGGCAGCGGCACATAGCGCGCGCCCATGGCCTGGGCCAGTTGCTGGGCCTGGGGCTCGGGTCTGGCGCTGGTGTCCAACCAAATGGCGGGCAGGCCGTGGCTGCGCCAGAGACCCGCCAAAGTGAGTGCATCCTCAAGCGCTTGGGCCCGCCCTCCTTGACCCTGAAGACCCACATTCGGTCGGCCATCGCAGAGCATGACCAGGCTGGGCGCATGGCCCAAACGCTTTTCTGCCAAGGCCACTTGCAAGCAGGTTTGGATGGCCGTGGCCAAGGGCGTGCCGCCGCCGCCGGGCAAGCCGCTCAGGCTGCGCTTGGCCCGCACCAATGATTTTGTGGGCGGCAACAACACCTCGGCCGTGGTGCCTCGAAAACCGACCACGCAGACCTGATCACGCCGCGCATACGACTGGGCCAACAACAATTCCACCGCGCCCTTGGCCTCGGCCAAGCGGTGCAGCGCTGCCGAGCCGGAGGCGTCGATGGCGAAGATCAGGCAGGTGGGGCTGTGTTCGGCGAACCGATGCACATGCACGTCCTCCATGCGCACCGCCACGCGGGTGCGCGCGTGCGGGGAGTGCCGCAGTTTTTGCCGCGGCACAGCGGCGTTCAAGGTGGCCAGGATGTGCAGCCTCGCGCCTTGGCGCGGGTGGCCTGGTCGCGGGGGCAGTGGGGTGCCACGCGCATGGCTGATGCGGCGGTCTCCGCTGCGCCCTTGTCCACGTCCTGCTGCAGGGGGTTTGCGGCCTTCACCGAGTTGTTTCAACACATCGGCAGGCAGCGTGGCCAAGGCGGCTTCGAGCATGACCTCGGCCATTTGCTGCGGGTCGATGTCTTCCTGGTCGTCCGGGGGTTCGGGGGGCTCAGGCGCTGGTGTGTCGTCAGAGGCGGACGGCGGTTCAGTCTCGGCCTGTGGCTCTGGCGGCTCGGGTGCTTGTTCGTCTGGCGCAGGCGGTTCAGGGGGCGGCGGCAAACAGGTGGCGCGCGGCGTGATGACCAACCGGGCTGCGCGGCCCAGGTCCTCGTCTTGCACGCTGTCAAATCCGCGCAAACCACTCAGCACACAGGCCAAGCGCAAGGCCGCCACGGGCGCGCGCAAGCTGTCCACGCCCAGCGCCATGGCGGTTTGGCAAAGCGCTTGCATTTGGGCCTCGCTGGCTTGCACATGCTGCACATGTTGGCGCATGGCCTGCATGTCTTGCAAGGGCAGGGCGGCCAGCATCATCTGGGTTTCTTCGTCAGCGCCACCCGCGCGACCCAACGAACGCAAGTCGAGCCAAAGGCCCAAGCGTTCTTGCAAACCACCCGCCAATGGGGGCTCGTCGTCCAGCGCTTCGTCCAGGGCGGCCAAACCGATGTGCGTGGGGGCGTTGCCCACCATGCCTTGGTCGAGCACCTGACCCAAGATGGCGGCGGTGTCGTCGGGCAAGCGCTCGGCCATGGGCAAGAGCAGCACCGTGGGCGTGGCTTGTTGCAGCAAACCCGCCTGGTAAACAGCTCGGCCTGATTGCAAGGTGGCGCTCAAATCCAGGCCACCCAGCAAGCGCTCGGCGTCGGCATGGTGGGGCAATCGCCGGGTCTGGGGATGCAGTTCGTTCAGGGTCGCCAGCCAGGTGTCACGCACCGGGCCGTGGGGTGCGCGCAACCACACACCTCGCAATCCTGCAGGGTCGACGCTGAGCGCGGCGGCCGCCCACAAAGCGTCGTCCCAGGCCAGGTTCACGAGCCCAGCACTTCCTCCAGCGCGCGTTGCACACGGGTGCCCGAGCCGGTGTCGTCCAAGGGGTTGCGGCGCAAACGGTGGCGCAGTGCGAGCGGCGCAATGGCCCGCAAATGCTCGGTCTTGACGGTTTTGCTGCCCTGCAAGGCCGCATAAGCACGGCTGGCGCGCATCAGCGTGAGTTCGGCACGCAGACCATCGGTGCCCAGCTTCTGACACAGCTGGGCGCAGGTGCGCAGCAAGTCGTCACCCGCCACCACCTTGTCCAAGGCTTTGCGGGCTTTGAGGATGTGTTTGCGCAGCGCCTCGTTGTCAGCGGCGTAGCTGTCGCGAAAAGCCTCGGGGTCGCGCTCAAAGGCGTCGCGCCGTTTGATGACCAACACCCGTTGATCCAGGTCCTGCGGCGTGCGCACCTCGACCGACAAACCAAACCGATCGAGCAATTGAGGCCGCAATTCGCCTTCTTCTGGGTTGCCGCTGCCCACCAGCACAAAACGGGCGGGGTGGCGCACCGACAGGCCTTCGCGTTCAACCACGTTTTCGCCAGAAGCGGCCACGTCGATCAGCAAATCGACCAAATGGTCTTCCAACAAATTGACTTCATCGATGTACAAAAAACCACGGTTGGCTTGCGCCAACAAACCGGGAGAAAAAGCCTTCACGCCCTGGCTGAGGGCTTGTTCGAGATCGAGCGCACCCACCACGCGGTCTTCGGTGGCCCCCAGGGGCAAATCGACCACTGGCACCGGTTTGGTTTCGGTGGCGATTTTTCGACCGGTTTTGAGGGTGGCGCAATCGGGGCAAGTGGCCGCATTGCTGGCGGGGTCACAGCCATAACGACAGCCTTTGACGACTTGAATCGGGGGGAGCAAGTCGGCCAAGGCGCGAACCGCGGTGGACTTGCCCGTGCCTCGGTCACCCAGGGCGAGCACGCCGCCCACTTTGGGGTCGACAGCCACGATTTGGATGGCGAGTTTCATCTCGTCTTGCGCGACGATGGCGGAAAAAGGAAAGGGAATGGCCATGACAGAGAGCTTAGCTCGGATTGCTTTCGTAAACGCCCTCTAAGCGGTCTTCCAACTCCTCGCTGGCTTGTTGCAGTTGGTGGCGCATGTCGTCATCGGGCTGCCAGTAAGCGCGGTCCGAGGCTTCGATGAGGCGATTGGCCAAACGCGCCGAGGCGGTGGGGTTGAGACGGGCCAGGCGATCCCGCATCTGCGGATCCAGCACAAAGGTTTCGGTGAGCTGTTTGTAGACCCAAGGCTGCACCTGTCCGGTGGTGGCCGACCAACCCATGGTGTTGGTGATGTGCACCTCGATTTGGCGCACCCCCTCGTAGCCGTGCTCCAACATGCCTTCGTACCACTTGGGGTTGAGCATGCGTGTGCGTGTTTCCAAGGACACTTGCTCGGACAGGCTGCGCACCGTGCCGTTGCCGCGGGTTTGGTCGCCGATGTACACAGGCGTGTCTTGCGAACCACCCTTGGCTTGGCGCACCGCCCGGGTGATGCCGCCCAGGGTGTCGAAATAGTTGTCGACGGTGGTCACACCCAGTTCGACGGATTCGAGGTTTTGGTAGGTGAGTTGCACATCGGCCAAAGCGCTTTTCAGCAAGGCGTTGTGCGCCACGGGTTGGCCATTGACGCCAAACGCGAAACCTTTGCGCGCGGTGTAGGTGTTGGCGAGTTCTTCCTCGTTGTCCCAGCCGCCGTTTTCCACGAGGTTGTTCACATTGGCGCCATAAGTGCCGTCGGCATTGCCAAACACCCGCAGCGCGGCGGTTTCCATGTTGCAACCATGGGTTGCTTGGTAAGCCAAGGCGTGTTTGCGGATGAAATTTTGTTCGACGGGTTCGTCTGCTTGGGCCGCCATGAGCGCGGCTTGCGCCAGCATTTTGATTTGCAAGGGCAATAGATCGCGGAAGATGCCCGAGAGCGTGACCACCACATCGATGCGGGGTCGACCGAGTTCGGCCAAAGGAATGAGTTGCGCACCGACCAAGCGGCCATAGCTGTCGAAGCGTGGTTTGGCACCGAGCAAACGCAGGGCTTGGCCGATTTGACTGCCCTCGGATTTCAGGTTGTCGCTGCCCCACAGCACGATGGCCACCGACTCGGGCAAGGGGTTGCCGTCGTCCATGAAACGGGCGATGAGTTTGTCGGCTTGCAAAGCGCCGTCTTGCACCGCGAAGGCGCTGGGAATACGGAACGGATCAAAGCCATGCAGATTGCGGCCGGTGGGCAACACATCGGGGTTGCGCACCACATCGCCACCTGGCGCGGGGTGCATGTAACGGCCATCCAAGGCGGTGAGCAAGCCCCGGATTTCGCTGTCGTGGGTCATATAGCCCAAGCTGGTGTGCAGGGAGGTGAACAACTTGCTCAGCTCGGGCGAGGCTGGCAAGCCGCTCAGCAGTGCTGCTTTGGCAGGCGTTTCGCCATGCACCAAGGCTTCGATAGATGCCCTGGACACCAGGCCCACGGCGTCGGTTTCGGCCATGGCCATCAACATGTCGATACAAGCCTCGAGATGCATCGGGCGACCGACCACATGCAGGCCATGAGGGATCAGGGTGTATTCCAACTCCAAAATGCGCACCGAGAGTTGTTGCACCATGTCTTGCAGGGTGCGAATTTGCGTGGGCGATTTGTCCACCAACCACACAGGTTCTGCGGGCACCAAATCCAGCGCGGCGGCTTGCGCCTGAATCAGCGTAGCCAGATCGCCCCATTCGCCGTCTTCATGGGGGTTGAGGTGACGCCAGCGGTCCAGCGAGGCCTTGAGTTCGACCAAACCGCTGTAAAGACCGGCTTGCTCGAGTGGCGGCGTCATGTAACTGATCAGGGTGGCGCCGCTGCGGCGTTTGGCAATCGCCCCTTCGGAGGGGTTGTTGGCGGCGTACAAATAGAAGTTGGGCAGGTCTTGGATCAGGCGATCGGGCCAGCAACTGCCCGACAAACCCGCTTGCTTGCCGGGCATGAATTCCAACGCACCGTGGGTGCCAAAGTGCAGCACCGCATGGGCGGCAAAGTCTTCGCGCAGATAACGGTAGAAAGCGGAAAACGCGTGGGTGGGTGTGAAGCCATGCTCGAACAGCAGGCGCATCGGGTCGCCCTCGTAGCCAAAGGACGGCTGCACCGTGACCAGCAGATTGCCGAATTGATGGCCCAGCACAAAGATGGATTGGCCGTTGCTCAGTTGCTTGCCTGGTGCAGGGCCCCAATGCGCTTCGATCTCGGCCAGGTGTTTTTCGCGCCGCACATGGTCCTCGGCGCTGATCAAGGTGTGCACATTGGCATCGGCACCATATTGCGCGGCATTGCCTTGCAAGATGCTGTCTTGCAGGGCTTGCACCGACTCGGGCATGTCCACGGTGTAGCCCTGTGTTTTCAGGGCCTGCATGGTGTTGAACAAGGACTCGAACACCGCCAAGAAAGCCGCCGTGCCGGTGTTGCCCGCGTTGGGTGGGAAATTGAACAAGACCATGGCCACTTTGCGGTCGGCGCGTTCGCTGCGTCGCAGCGCCACCAACTTGCCGACCCGCCTGGCCAGCATGGCGGTGCGTTCGGTGCAGGTGAACATGTCTTCTTGGCGATGTTCTTTGCCGAAAGTGCAGCGCTGGTCGCAACCGGTGCAAGTCACGCCATCGGCACCGGGGCGACCGCCATAAACCATGGGCACCACCGAGCCATCAAGCTCGGGAATGGCCACCATGATGGTCGACTCGACCGGCAACAAACCGCGACTGGAGCCGCCCCATTGGTCCAGGGTTTGAAACTCCACCGGATGCGCCGCGATGTAGGGCACGTCGAGTTGTGCCAACACCGCTTCTGCCGCGCGTGCATCGTTGTAGGCCGGACCGCCGACCAAGGAAAAACCGGTGAGTGAAATCACCGCGTCCACCGTGGGCTGACCGTCTTTCAAAAAATACGCGTCAATCGCGGGGCGCGAATCCAAGCCGGATGCGAACGCTGGCACCACTTGCAAACCCTGCACCTCCAAGGCGGCGATGACCGCGTCGTAATGCTGTGCGTTGTTGGCAATCAGGTAGGAGCGCAGCACCAACAAACCCACGCGGCCTTTGGCTGCTTCGG
>JBDKLR010000094.1:0-5396 GCA_039795515.1 Pseudomonadota bacterium
GTGCGGTCGGAGTTGCCTGCCTTGGGTTTTGACAAAGCATTCGAGCGCACTTGGTTGTTTTATTTGGCGTATTGCGAAGCGGCATTCGCCGAGCACAACACCGACGTGCTGCAGTTCACCTTGCAAAAACCCGCATGAACAAACCCTCCGCCCCGGGCGTCTTGTCTTTGATCCGCCTGGGGCTGCCTGCCCTGCCATTGGCTTTTGTGGCCTTGCCCCTGTACATGTATTGGCCGCACCACGTGGCCACGCAATTTGGCATCTCGCTGGCGCTGTTGGGCGGTTTGCTGTTCGTGGCGCGCTTGTTCGACGCCTTGATCGATCCGGCCCTGGGTTATGCGGTGGACCGCCTGCTGTCGCACAGTGCATTGCGCCTTTTGCGACGCTGCTTGTTGGCCGCGTCCTTGATGGCCGCATCGTTTGTGTTTTTGTTTTTCCCGCAGTGGCTGCTCGGCCGCACCCTGACCTTGGACGCTTTGCTGCTGTTGTTGGCGGTGTTGCTGGTGGTGTGTTACAGCTGTTTCAGCTTTCTCAACATCGCCTTGCAAAGCTGGGGCGCTCGCTTGGGTGGCAACACCTTGGCCCGCAGTCGCTTGGTGGCTTGGCGTGAAGGCCTGGGTCTGTTGGGGGTTGTCACCGCCTCGGTCATCCCCAGTTGGCTGGGATTGCATGTGTTGGTGAGTGTGATGGTCTTGCTGATGGCGCTGGCCCTGTGGGCTTGGTGGGAAGCGCCACGGCCGATGCCCAGCCTTGAAGGTGCCGCGGGTTGGCGCTTGTTGCTGCAGCCTTGGGGCCATGCGGGCTTCAAACGATTGCTGCTGGTTTTTTTGACCAACGGCATCGCATCGGCCATCCCAGCCACCTTGATTTTGTTTTTTGTGCAAGACCGTTTGCAGCTGCCATCTGAAACCCAAATGCAATTTTTAGGCGTCTATTTTGTGGCGGCTGCGGTGTCGTTTCCCTTGTGGCTGCGCCTGATTGCGCGCTGGGGCTTGCAGCACAGTTGGTTGGTCGGCATGGGTTTGGCAGTGGTCGTGTTTGTCTGGACGCTGGCCTTGGGCCCGGGTGACGCCGGGGCCTTCACCCTGATTTGCCTGGTGTCCGGTTTGGCCTTGGGTGCTGATCTCATCGTACCCACCGCCATGCTCAACGGACTGCTGTTGCAGCACAATGCCCATCAAGGCCACAGCGGTGCTTTTTACGGCTGGTGGCAAGTGGCCACCAAACTGAATTTGGCCGTGGCCGCAGGCCTTGCATTGCCCCTGTTGGGTTGGTTGGGTTATGCGCCAGGTGCGCAAGACGCGCCCGCTTTGCTGGCCTTGAGTTGGACTTATGGCTTGCTGCCCTGCATGTTGAAAATCGTGGCCATGTGGCTGCTGCTGAAAACCTCTCTCGAACCGATCAAGGATCACCCATGAAACGTCGCTTGTTGTTGTCATCCATGGCCGCCACGGCGGTTGTGGCCACCGGTTGTGCCGGACCTTCTTTGGAGAACCATGTGCAAACAGAACCTGTGCTGGATTTGCGCCAGTATTTCAATGGCGTGGTCGATGCCTGGGGCGTGTTCACCGACCGTTCGGGCCAAGTGGTGAAAAGCTTCACCGTGGTGATGAACTGCAGCTGGAATGGCGAAGAAGGCGTGCTCGATGAAGACTTCGTGTATTCGGATGGCACCACCCAAAAACGCATCTGGCACCTGACCCACCAGGGCGAGGGGCGCTATGTCGGACGCGCCGACGATGTGGTCGGTCAAGCCGCCGGTCGCGTGCGTGGCAACGCGTTCAATTGGGCCTATACCCTGGCTCTGCCCGTCAGTGGTCGGGTCTGGCATGTGCAATTTGACGACTGGATGTATTTGATGAGCGAGCGTGTCATGCTCAACAAGGCCAGCATGAGCAAATGGGGCTTTTTCCTGGGTGAAGTCACCTTGTCCTTCACCAAGCGGGTCTGAGCACCATGGCTTTTTTCAAACCGCTGAACACCCCGATCACCGATTGGCGCGGCAAAAGCGTCTGGCTGGTCGGCGCGTCCACGGGCATTGGCAAAGCCTGTGCCGAAGCGCTGCATGCGGCAGGTGCACGGGTCTGTGTGTCGGCCCGACAAGTCGACAAATTGAATGCATTTGTCGCGGACCACCCAGGCAGCATGGCGCTGGCGGTGGACGTGACCGACGGTCCCGGCTTGAAAGCAGCGGCTTTGCAAGTGCAGGCGCAACAAGGTTTGGACATGGTGGTGTTTTGTGCGGGGTATTACAAAGCACAGCGCGCCACAGCCTTTGACTTGGCCGACATGGACAGGCATTGGCAAGTGAATCTGCACGGCGCCTTGTTGCTGCTCGACGCCATCTTGCCGCTGATGCTGCCGCAGCAACGCGGCCACATCAGCATGATTTCCAGTGTGGCCGGCTACCGTGGTTTGCCCCAAGGTCTGGCCTATGCGCCCACCAAAGCAGCCCTCACCAATTTGACCGAGTCGCTCTACATGGACTTGCAAGACAGCCAGATCGGTGTGAGTGTGGTCTGTCCCGGTTTCGTGGAAACACCGCTGACCGCCCACAACACCTTCGAGATGCCGGCGCTGATCAGCCCCGAGCGCGCGGCCAGTTACATGCTGCAGGGTTGGCGTGCAGGAGACTTTGAAATCCACTTTCCCAAACGCTTCAGCTGCTTTTTGAAACTGCTGCAAATGCTGCCTTACCGCTGGTATTTCCCGCTGGTGCGCCGCGGCACACGGCTGTGAACGGAGACGCCCAGATGACCATCCCTGCCCAACGTGTTGAAGACATCTTGCGCTTGTTTGAAACCCTCACGCCGGCGCATCTGACCCAGCTGAGCCAGTGGTACATGCCTGACGCACGCTTCAAAGACCCGTTCAAGCAGGTGCAAGGCGTAGCCCAAGTGCAAGCGATTTTTCAACACATGTTTGATGTCTTGGAAAACCCACGCTTCGTCATCACCAACCGCATCGTGCAAGACGATGAATGCTTTGTGGTGTGGGACTTTTTGTTCCGTTACAAAACCATGCAGCGCGGTGTGGATCAACGCATTCATGGTGGTTCTCACTTGGTGTTCAAGCCAGGCGATGATGGCGTGTGGCGCATCGCCACGCACCGCGACTACTGGGACGCTGCGGAGGAAATGTATGAAAAGTTTCCTGTCGTCGGCAGCTTGATGCGTTGGCTCAAAAACAAAGTCAACAGCTGACGGTGCCAGCCCGCGAGCCCCGGCCCCCGTGTCAGTGGGGCAAGGTCTCGGTGAAGCTGGGGCGTTGCATCAATTTGTCATGCAAGCGCGCGAGGTTGGGGTGGTTGTCACGCCAATCGATGTTGGGGAAACGGAAATCCAAATAACCCAAGGCACAGCCCACTGCGATGTCGGCCAAGCTCATGTGGTTGCCGGTGCAATGCGCTTTGTCAGACAGTCCGACGCTCATGGCGGCCAAGCTGTCGTGCACCTTGCCCAGTTGACGATCGATCCAGGCTTGACTGCGCTCACCATCGCTGCGACCCACCCAATGCGCTTCCAAACGCGCGGCAATGGCCGAATCCAACAAACCATCAGCCAAGGCTTCCCAGGTTTTCACTTCCACGCGCTCGCGACCACTGGGCGGAATCAGCTTGCCCACCGGGGACAAGGTGTCCAGGTATTCCACGATGACCCGCGAGTCGAACAAGGCTTCACCGCCTTCCATGACCAAACACGGCACTTTGCCCAGGGGATTGGATTGGGTGATGGTGGTATCGGCCGCCCAGACGTCTTCCAGGATGAATTCGTATTCGAGTTTTTTCTCGGCCATCACGATGCGTACTTTGCGCACATAGGGGCTGGTTAATGCGCCAATCAATTTCATGAGAACTCTGTGTTGTGGCTGAGTGGGCATTTTACCGAGCGATGCTTGCACCAAACTCACAAAAGCAGCGCCTAGAATTCATTCATGAACGATCATGCTGTTTCTGCCCTTTCGCCCTTGGACGGCCGCTACGCCGCCAAACTCGCCGCGCTGCGGCCCCTGATGAGCGAGCAAGGCTTCATGCACCGCCGCGTCCAGGTGGAAATCACCTGGTTGCTCGCCCTCTCCGACAGTGGCATGCCGCAACTGCCACCCTTCAGCGCCGCTGCACGTGAACACCTGCGCGGTTTGATCCAGCGTTTTTCCAGCGCCGACGCATGGGCCATCAAAGAGATAGAGAAAACCACCAACCACGATGTGAAAGCGGTGGAGTATTGGCTCAAAGCCCAATGCCAATTGCCTGCCTTGACGGATGCTTTGAAAGCCGAGTTCGCTGCCGCCCTCGAATTCATCCACTTTGCCTGCACCAGCGAAGACATCAACAACACCAGCCATGCCTTGCAACTCAAGGCGGCGCGCGAACAAGTGCTGTTGCCCGGACTGGATGCGGTGCAAGACAAGCTGCGCGCCATGGCACATCAGTATGCCGACGCCGCCATGCTCAGCCGCACCCACGGCCAAACCGCCAGCCCCACCACCGTCGGCAAAGAAATCGCCAATGTGCTGATGCGTTTGCACACCGCGCGTGCGCGCATCGCGCAAGTGCCCTTGTTGGCCAAAATGAACGGCGCGGTGGGCAACTACAACGCCCATGTCAGCGCCCGTGCCGATTTCGATTGGGAAGCGTTTGCCCAAACGGTCATTGAAACCACCGACACCCCTGAGTCACCACAAGATCCTTTGGGTTTGGGTCTGCGTTTTCAACCCTACAGCATTCAAATTGAACCGCACGATTACATGGCCGAGTTGTTCGACGCCGTGGCCCGCGCCAACACCATCCTGATCGATTTGTCGCGCGACATCTGGGGCTATGTGTCGCTGGGTTATTTCAAGCAACGCTTGAAAGCCGGCGAGATTGGTTCCTCCACCATGCCGCACAAGGTCAACCCGATCGACTTTGAAAACGCCGAAGGCAATTTGGGTTTGTCCAATGCCATGCTGCGCCACCTGAGCGAAAAACTCCCGATCAGCCGTTGGCAGCGCGACCTCTCTGACAGCACGGTGCTGCGCAACATGGGCGTGGCTTTGGGACATGCCGTCTTGGCGCACCAGTCGCTGCTCACGGGCCTCAGCAAGCTGGAACTCAACCCGCAGGCACTGGCCGACGACCTTGATGCCGCCTGGGAGGTGTTGGCCGAACCCATTCAAACGGTGATGCGTCGACATGGCGTACAAGGGGCCTACGAACAGCTCAAGGCCGTGACGCGGGGCAAGACGGTCAGCGCCCAAGACCTGCATGGGCTCATTCGCAGCCTGGACATCCCCCAAGCCGACAAAGACCGCCTGCTGGCCTTGAGCCCCGCAACTTACGTGGGCTTGGCCTCGGTGCTGGCCAAGCGGGTCTGATCCCCATCGTCTTTGGCGGCACGCTCGGCGTAACGGTTGAA
>JBDKLR010000095.1:0-13585 GCA_039795515.1 Pseudomonadota bacterium
ATGGCCACGTGCGACAACACATGAAAAAACAAGGTGGCAAAAAACCAAAGCGTCTGGGGTTGACGCAGCACATCGGTAAATCCCGCTTGACCAGGCGCATGGTTCGCTTCTTCGCGCACATTGGGCAACTGCCACACGCTCAGATTGATCGCGGCCAGGGTGGCGATGGTCCAGAGTGGAAACTCACCCATGCCCCTGGACTCGAACCAAGCACCCGAGACAAAAACCGTCACCAGGAAACCCAGCGAACCCCACAGGCGTATGCGCCCGTAACGGCGCACATCCAAAGTGCCTTGGTGACTGACCAAATGCGCCATCGCGGCTTCGCTCATGGGCATCATGGCACTGGTGTGGGTGAACATCAACAACAACACCACCGCCAACCACCAAGGTGATGGATTGAAAAGCAAGCCCAAGGAACACAGCCAAGCCATGCCAGCGCACCATCGCATGAGGGGCACCCGTTCGCCACTGCGGTCGCTCAACCAACCCCACAGGTAAGGCGCGAACACACGTGTGACAGCTTGCATCGAGGTCAGCAGGCCAATCATCCACAGGCTCAAACCCAGATGCTTGAGCCATAGGGGCAAATAGGGGTTGAAAAAACCAATGTGGGCGAAGTAACTGGCAGACAGCGCCGCGAACGGCACCAGTTGACGCCGCGACACGCGCGGCGCGGTTTGGGCTGTCATGGGCTCAGTCCGGACGGTGCGCGGGGATGGGCTGCAAAGCTGGCACCACATCGGCGCATTGCGCGCGGTGGCGCAAGGCATGGTCCATCACCACCAATGCCAGCAAAGCTTCGGCAATGGGTGTGGCGCGAATACCCACACAGGGGTCGTGACGGCCTTTGGTTTGCACTTGCACTGCACGGCCCGCGCTGTCGATGCTGTCGCGTGGTGTGAGGATGGA
Source organism: Pseudomonadota bacterium (assembly GCA_039795515.1). GTDB lineage: Bacteria > Pseudomonadota > Gammaproteobacteria > Burkholderiales > Burkholderiaceae_C > Limnohabitans. Next base: position 913 of record JBDKLR010000095.1, read on the forward strand.
ACTGGTGGGCTTGATGGCGATGCTCACTTCCAAGTCCTGGCCGGTGCTGATGCCGCCCAAAACGCCACCAGCGTTGTTGTTGGCAAAACCTTCGGGCGTCAAGCTGTCACCGTGGCTTGAACCGCGTTGCGCCACACTGGCAAAACCAGCGCCAATCTCGATGCCTTTGACCGCGTTCAAACCCATCATGGCATAGGCGATGTCAGCATCCAAACGGTCGTAAATGGGTTGACCCAGACCCACCGGCATGCCACGCGCCACCACTCGGATGCGCGCCCCACAGGAGTCCCCTGCTTTGCGCAAGCTGTCCATGTAAGCCTCGAGATGCGTCACATCAGCGATGGGCGCATAAAACGGGTTGTGCGACACATGCGACCAGTCTTCAAAACCAATCGGGTGCTCGCCCAATTGGGTCATGCAACCCATGAAGGTGGTGCCGAATATTTCTTTCAACCATTTTTTGGCGACGGTGCCAGCGGCCACGGTGGGTGCAGTCAGGCGCGCGGATGAACGACCGCCCCCACGGGGGTCGCGCACACCGTACTTTTGCAAATAGGTGTAGTCCGCATGCCCAGGGCGAAAGGTTTGCAAGATGTCGCCGTAATCGTGAGAACGCTGGTCGGTGTTTTGAATGAGCAAGGCGATGGGCGTGCCCGTGGTCACACCTTGGTAGACACCGCTCAAGATTTGCACTTGATCGGGTTCTTGGCGTTGAGTAACGTGCCGACTGGTGCCGGGGCGGCGGCGATCCAGGTCGTGCTGGATGTCGGCCTCGCTCAAGGTCATGCCGGGAGGACAGCCGTCAATCACGCAGCCAATGGCTGGGCCGTGGGATTCACCAAAGTTGGTGACTGCGAATAGTGTGCCGAAGGTGTTGCCGCTCATGTGGGGGATTATCCCTGAGCGCCATCAAGGCCCAATTTCCAGCGTTTTTCATCATCTGCTCATGTTCAAAGGACGGTTTTGCAAACGCACTTTTGATCGCACTTAAAATAGCACGATCCAAGGAGTCCTTATGAGCCACCTCACTGCCAATGACCTCAAGGTCCGCGGGATCGCCGCCATTGAAGAAGCACTGACCGATCAAACCGAAGCCACGATTTCTGTCCGGGGCACGCAGCGCTTCGTGGTGATGGAAATGGCCCATTACCACTATCTGCGCGAATGCGAACTTGAAGCAGCTTTGGCACAAAGCCGTGCCGATGTGGCTGCTGGCAAAACGGTGGAAGAAAGCGCCCAAGCGCACATGGCGAGGTTAGATGCCATGCTGAAAACCAAAACAGCTAAGGGTCAATGATCCAAGCATGACTTACCAACTCGTTTTCACAGACGACTACATTCGTCGCGCAGTGCGTTTTTTAAAACGGCATCCAACGTTGAAAAATCAATACGCCAAAACATTGGCGCTGCTGGAGATGAACCCACACCACCCTTCACTTCGACTGCATGCCTTATCGGGGCGGTTGCAGGGCATTCATTCGGTATCCATCAACGTGTCTTACCGCATCACGCTTGAACTGCTGATACAAAACCAGCAAATCATTTTGCTGAATGTGGGTGACCACAACGCGGTTTATTGAGGGGTCTTGACGCCCTCTTCTTCTGCAGGCCAGTCGCGGATGTAGGCCTTGAGCATTTGGTTTTCGAAGTTTTGGCTGTCGACCACCGCCTTGGCCACATCGTAAAAACTCACCACACCCATCAGTTCGCGCTTGCTGAGCACGGGCAAATAGCGGGCGTGGCGCTCCAGCATCATGCGGCGCACCTCATCCAACTCGGTGTCAGGTGAGCAAGTGATCGGGTGGTCGTCCATGGCGCTGCGCACCGTGATTTGGCCCAAAGTACCGCCGTTTTGAGTGAGCGCCAAAATCACCTCGCGAAACGTCAGGATGCCGACCAAATCACCATGGTCCATGACCAAGATAGAGCCCAAATCGTGGTCGGCCATGGTTTGAACCGCATCAGCCAGCGGTGCCAAGGGTGTGGTGGTGTAGAGCGTCGTGCCTTTGATGCGCAAAATATCGCTGACTTTCATGCTGTTCTCCTCGTGGGCGCTGTGTGAAGCCACGGATTCAATATAGCCCACAATTGGAATTTGCAACACCGTGAGAACGAGGACACCATGACCGGTTACGCCGATCCGCATTTCGACACGCTCGCCCTGCACGCGGGCAGCCAGCCAGATCCAGCCACAGGCGCACGCGCTGTCCCGATCCACTTGACCACCTCGTTTGTGTTCGAGTCGTCCGACCAAGCTGCGGCCTTGTTCAACCTCGAACGAGCGGGCCATGTTTACAGCCGCATCAGCAACCCAACCACGGCGGTTTTTGAGCAGCGCATCGCCGCGCTGGAGGGCGGCATTGGGGCGATTGCCACGGCAAGCGGTCAAGCAGCGCTTCACCTGAGTGTGGCCACGATGATGGGCGCGGGTTCGCACATCGTGTCCAGTTCGGCGCTTTATGGCGGTTCACACAATTTGCTGCACTACACCCTGCGACGGTTTGGTATCGAGACCACGTTTGTCAAACCCGGGGACATCGACGCTTGGCGCGCGGCCATCCGACCCAACACCAAGCTGCTGTTTGGCGAAACCGTGGGCAACCCGGGTTTGGATGTGCTGGACATTCCCACCATCTCGCAGATTGCCCGCGCGCATGGCGTTCCGTTGTTGGTCGACGCCACCCTGACCACCCCTTATTTGCAACAACCCTTGTCTTTGGGCGCCGATTTGGTCTACCACTCGGCAACCAAGTTCCTGAGTGGGCACGGCACTGTCATCGGTGGCGTGGTGGTGGATGGCGGGTCCTTCGACTGGCAAGCGAGTGGCCATTTTCCCGAGCTGTCTGAACCCTACGAGGGTTTTCACAACATGGTGTTCACCGAAGAGAGCACGGTGGGTGCTTTTTTGTTGCGCGCTCGACGCGAAGGTTTGCGCGACTTTGGTGCCTGTCTCAGTCCACACAGTGCATGGTTGATTTTGCAAGGCATGGAAACCCTGCCGCTGCGCATGGAAAGACACATGGCCAACACCGAAAAAGTGGTGGCTTATTTAGCGGCGCATCCCTTGGTTTCCCGTGTGGGTCACCCGCTCATGCCTGAACACCCCAGCCATGCATTGGCGCAAAAGCTGCTCAAAGGCGGCGCACGCGGCGCGGGTTCGGTGTTCAGTTTTGACATCAAGGGATCGCGTCAGCAAGGCCGTGCTTTCATTGAGGCCTTGAAAATTTTCAGCCACTTGGCCAATGTGGGTGACAGCAAGTCCTTGGTGATTCACCCGGCCAGCACCACCCATTTCCGCATGAGCGACGAGGCATTGGCCTCTGCGGGCATTGGCGCGGGGACGATCCGCTTGTCGGTGGGATTGGAAGATGCCGATGACTTGATCGACGACTTGAAGCGTGCCCTCAAAGCCGCTGAAAAAGCAGCCTGAGGGAGCATACATGGACATCCAAGTCAATGGACATCAGACCTATGCCTACACCGGTGGCAAGGCATTCAACCCAGCCCTGCCCACCGTGGTGCTGATTCACGGTGTGTTGTGCGACCACAGCGTTTGGGCACTGCAAAGCCGCTATTTGGCCAACCATGGTTGGAACGTGTTGGCGATCGACTTGCCCGGGCATTGCCGCAGTGCAGGCGCGCCACCTGCCAGCGTGCAAGAAGCGGCCTTGTTCATCCAAGCCTTGTTGGATGCACTAGGGGTGCACCAGGCTGCCTTGGTGGGCCACAGTTTTGGCTCGCTCATCGCCATGCAAGCAGCGGCCAACATGGGCGAACGCATCAGCCATTTGGTCATGGTGGGCACGGCTTACCCGATGAAGGTGTCGCAACCTTTGTTGGATGCCTCGCTGAACGAACCAGAAAAAGCCCTGCACATGACCAATGTGTTTTCCCGCGCCACATTGGCCCCTCCTTCTGGCGCAGGGGCTTGGGTGTTTGGGGCAAGTCTGGCCTTGGGACGGCGGGTGTTGGCCAGCAACCCAAAGGTCAATGTGTTTCACACGGGTTTCAATGCCTGCAACAGCTATGACCAAGGTTTGCAAGCCATGGCCGCTGTCACCTGTCCTGTGTTGATGGTGCTGGGTGAATCCGACCAAATGACCACCCCCAAAAACGCACAACCCTTGATCTCTCAGGCCAAAGAGAGTGGCAAAGCCTTGCAAGTGAAATTGATCCCACATGGACATCACCAAATGAGCGAGTCACCTGATGAAACCTTGGATGCATTGATCAACTTTCTGCGCTGATCACCGCATTTTGGCGGACATGCATTCAAAGAAATCGCTCGACGCGATAAGGCCGTGGATCTGCGTATGGCGTTTCACCACACATCATTTCAGCCAGCAAACGTCCGCTGGAAGCCGCCTGGGTCAATCCATGGTGGGCATGGCCAAAGTTGAACCACAAACCGGGGTGTTTGGGCGCAGGCCCCAGGATGGGCAACATGTCGGGTGTGCAAGGGCGAGAGCCCAACCAGGGTTGCTTGTCCAAACGCTCACCCAGCGCTGTCAAGGACCGTGCAATGGGTTCGAGGCGTTCCAACTGCACCGGTGTGGCAGGGGCATCCCGCCAAGCAAATTCGGCACCGGTGGTCAGGCGCAAGCCCTGACGCATGGGCGCCAAGGCATAGCCGTTGTCGACATCGACGATGGTGTGCTGCACACACGGACCTTGCGCAGCAAAATGCATGTGATAGCCCCGTTTGCGGCCCATGGGCAAGTGGTAGCCCCATTGACGCGCCAAGTCTTCTCCCCAAGGACCCAAGGCCAACACAGCTTGGCCGGCCCGCACAACACCCTGTTCTGTTTGCACTGACCAGCCCGATGCCGAGTGCTGCAAGCTGTGCGCATCGCCCTGGATCACGCGCCCGCCTTGCTGAACCAACAATCGCGCATAGGCTTTTGAAAGTGCTTGGGGGTCTTGTATTTGTCGTGAATCGGGGTAATGAACACCACCCAACAAACCAGGTTGGAGGGCGGGTTCCAAGGCATGCAGCTGTTCGCTGGATAGCACATTCACTTGCAAGCCATAGACCAAACTCGCTTGTGCCATGTCGGTGCTTTGCAGAGCGCTTTGTGGTGTGCGAAACACCTTGATCCAACCGCGGTGGTTGACCAAATCAGGCACGCCAGCCGCCTCGATCAAAGGAAGATGCTCGCTCCAACTGTGTTCGATGAGGGGCAATGCACCTTGAATGGCTTGTGGATACAAGGCTTTGGAGGAATGCTGCCAATACCGTCGCATCCAAGGAAAAAGCGAAGGCAAGGCTCGCCAGTGGTAATGCGCTGCAGTGCTTTGGCCCATGGCATAGGTGAGCAGGGTCTTGAAGTCGCGTGGAAAGGAGTAGGGAAACACCGATGAACGTTCGATCAAACCTGCATTGCCAAAACTTGTGGCGGCTCCTGGTTCACCCCGGTCCACCAAGACCACCTCACGCCCCCTCGCCTGCAACTTGAGCGCCATTGTCAATCCGACAATCCCCGCACCCAGAACAAGCACATCGGTTTTGGTGGATGTCATGCTTGTAACCCCTCGTTCAGGTCAACTCAGAGAGTGGCCAGTCTTGCCAACGCGACCAAACCGCTTGGGTGTCGGGCTGTTCGGTCAACAACAATCGCGCCATCAAGGGTGCGGCCTTGGTGGATGTCAAATCAATCAACAACACATAGCGCGGCACACGGCCTTGTTCGCTGAGTTGTCCCACCCATTCGAGTTGCACCAAGGTGGCCAAAACCTCCTCCACCCATTCCACATCGGCACGTAGCCGCTTGGCCAGCCCCAAGGCATCCTGCCCGACGCTGCTGTGACTACGTGCTTGCTGCAGCCATCGCAAACATGCCAATGCCAATGCAAATGAGCGCCCCGCTTGTGATTCATGGTGGTCCGGGGTGTCATGTATCAAACTCGGCCAACTCGCCACCAAAACAGCACCCAGCAACACCACCACCCAAGTGGTGTAAATCCAAACCAGCAAGATCGGCACCGTGGCAAAGGCACCGTAAACCAGTGAAAAGGTCGGCATGCTGGCCAGGTAATAGGTCAACACAGCACGCGCCATTTCAAGCACCACGGTAGTGATGAAACTGCCGACCAACAGAGGGCGCCAATCGACATGGGTGTTGGGCACAAACCGGTACAGAGCCGAGATGCCGCCCCAGATCAGCAAAAACTCCAACACATCCAAAAACAACTTCACTCCAGACCCTTGGTAGCGCAAAGAGCCCCCCGACCAGCTGATGACTGAAGCCATGGTCACGAGAACGGCGGCCACCAACAGCGGTCCCAGTGTGAGCGTGGCCCAATAGAGCAACAGCCGCTGGCCCCAAGCACGTTGGCGTCGAACGCGCCAAATCGTGTTCAAACTGCGATCGATGGTCAACACCAAGGCCACCGCTGACAGCAACAGCGCCGCAAAACCCCAGCTGCCCAAGCGACTGGCCTTGTTGGTGAACTGGGTGAGGTACCCCAGGACTTGTCTGGAAATGCTCTCGGGGATCAGGCTTTCCACCAACCAACGCTGAAGCACGGTTTGGAATTGGTCAAAGATGGGAAAGGCCGTCACCACCGCCAAAGCCACCGTGACCAGGGGCACCAGGGCAATCAAGGTGGTGAACGTGAGTGCGCCAGCGGTTTGACCCAAGCGCTCTTGGGCAAATCGGTGCGCCAAAAGCCGAATGGCCCGACGCCAAGGAAAATCTTTCAGATACGAGACAATCATCTGCATATCATGCCATCGACCACACTTCCTCTGACCGCCACCGCCCTGCGCCATGTGCAAGTCACCCGCTTCATGGCGGTGGGCAGCTTGGTGGGCCTCATCATCTTGTCACTGTGCTGGGAGCTGTGGCTTGCGCCTTTGCGCCCCGGCGGTTCTTGGTTGGTGCTCAAAGCTTTGCCTTTGTTGTTGCCGCTGGTGGGCCTGCTGAAAAATCGCATGTACACCTACCGCTGGGTCAGTCTGGTGGTGTGGCTTTATTTCACCGAAGGCGTGGTGCGTGCCCAAGGTGATCGGTGGCCCAGCAATGCCTTTGCCGGCATCGAAATCGCCTTGTGCTTGACCCTGTTCATCGCTTGCGCCTTGCATGTGCGCTTGCGCTTGCGAAATGCGGCTCTGGCCGCTTCTTCCCAAGAAAACCCTGCGGACCCCACCAGTGCCTGATTTGTTAGAACAGCTGCGCCAGATTTGTGGCGATGCCCAGGTGCTGCACCAGCAAGACCTGAGCGCCTTCGAGCGCGACTGGCGCGGTCGTGGCCAGGGCCAAGCGCTTTGTGTGGTGCGACCAGGCAGCACAGCAGAAGTGGCGGAAGTGGTCAAAGCTTGCGCGGCCCAAGGCGCACCGATGGTGCCGCAAGGTGGCAACACAGGCTTGGTGATGGGCTCCACACCTGACCACTCAGGCCGCGAAGTGGTGTTGAGCTTGCAGCGCATGAACACGGTGCGACAGATAGATGCGGCCAATGCCACCCTCACCGTGGAAGCGGGTTGTGTGCTGACGCATTTACAGCAAGTGGCCCATGACGCTGGTTTCCTGTTCCCCTTGAGCTTGGCATCGGAGGGCAGTTGCACCATCGGAGGCAATCTGGCCAGCAACGCGGGTGGCACCCAGGTGCTGCGCTATGGCAATGCCCGCGACCTGTGTTTAGGGCTGGAAGTGGTCACCCCGCAAGGCGAGGTGTGGCAGGGCTTGTCAGGCTTGCGCAAAGACAACACCGGGTTGGATTTGCGCAACCTGTTCATTGGCAGTGAAGGCACCTTGGGTGTCATCACAGCGGCCACCTTGAAACTGTTTCCAAAACCCGCTGCACAACGCACCGCCTGGGCTGCCGTGCCATCGGTGCAAGCGGCAGTGGATTTGCTCGGCTTGGCGCAGCAGCAGTTGGGCGCAGGCCTCACAGGGCTGGAGATGATGGGCCAAGTGGCGCTGGGATTGGTCGCCAAGCACATGCCCCAGTTACAGATTCCTTTTTGGCAGGACGCGCCTTACTGCGTGCTTTTGGAGTTGAGCGACACCGAGAGTGAAGCACATGCCCAGCAGCAACTCGAGCGATTGCTAGAGGACGCGATCACCCAAGGTGTGGTGCTTGACGCGGTGGTGGCGCAAAGCATGGCGCAGTCCCAAGAGCTCTGGCATGTGCGCGAGAACATCAGCATGGCGCAAGCGGCAGAAGGCTTGAACATCAAACACGACATCGCCCTGCCTGTGTCAGCCATTCCTGCATTCGTGACCCAGACCGACGCCTTGTTGACGCAGCAATGGCCTGGCGTGCGCATGGTCAACTTCGGCCACTTGGGTGATGGCAATTTGCACTACAACGTGCAATGCCCCATCGACAGCGATGCAAGCGTTTTTTTACAAGACCATGAGGGGCCGGTGAACCACGCGGTCTACGAATCTGTGAAAGCTTTTGGTGGCTCGATCAGCGCCGAGCATGGCATAGGCCGCTTGAAAGCCGACACCTTGCCGCATTACAAAGATCCGGTGGCGCTGGCGCTGATGCACCGCATCAAACAAGCCTTGGACCCGCACAATGTCATGAATCCGGGGCGAGTGCTTCGCGCATGAGTTGTCAAGTTCTATGACTTTAGAATCACAGAAGCTGTGAGATTTAATATGAATACCATCCCGACCCCCTACGAAGATTTCATGCGCCATGTCTACATGCATGGGGTGGAGAAGTCCGACCGCACCGGGACGGGCACCCGCAGCGTCTTTGGCCATCAAATGCGTTTCGATTTGCGCCAAGGTTTTCCGCTGGTCACCACCAAGAAGGTGCATCTCAAATCCATCATCGTTGAGTTGCTGTGGTTCCTCACGGGCTCCAGCAACAACAACTGGTTGACCGAGCGGGGCTGCACCATCTGGGACGAATGGGCGCGCGAAGACGGTGACTTGGGGCCTGTCTACGGTGTGCAGTGGCGCAGCTGGCCCACACCCGAAGGCGGTCACATCGATCAAATCACCGAGGTCATCAAGACCTTGAAGACCAACCCCGATTCACGCCGCATCATCGTCAGCGCCTGGAACGTGGCCGACCTGTCCAAGATGGCACTCATGCCCTGTCACGCTTTCTTCCAGTTTTATGTGGCGCCGCCCGCCACCCCAGGTGGCAAAGGTCAATTGAGTTGTCAGCTTTACCAGCGCAGTGCCGACATCTTTTTAGGTGTGCCTTTCAACATCGCCAGCTACGCTCTGCTGACTCACATGGTGGCTCAACAATGCGACTTGGAGGTGGGCGAATTCATTTGGACGGGTGGCGACTGTCACATCTACAGCAACCACCACGAGCAGGTAGAGCTGCAACTCTCAAGATCACCCTTCCCTGCCCCCACGTTGCACATCAAACGCAAACCCGATTCCATCTTCGACTACCAATTCGAGGACTTTGAGGTGCGCGACTACCAGTGCCACCCTGGCATCAAAGCACCGGTTGCGGTGTGACCACCCCACACATCAGCCGTTCCCAACTGTTGGCACTGGTGGGCCTCACACTCATGTGGGGGATCAACTGGCCCGTGATGAAAATCGCAGTGAGCGAATTGCCACCACTCTATTTGCGTGCTCTCACCATGGGTTTGGCATCTTTGTGGTTGCTGGTGTACTTCAAGCACAAAGGTGTTTGCATTTGGCCCGCCAGTTTTGTCGAATGGCGTGACATCGTGGTGCTGGGCTTGCCCAATATTTTTCTGTGGCACAGCTTGTCTATTTTGGGGATCGTGTCATTGCCTTCTGGGCGGGCATCGATTTTGGGGTTCATGTTTCCTGTCTGGACCGTGGTGATTGGCGTGCTTTTCATGGGCGAGGCCTTGACGCGCAGAGTGGTGTTGGCGGTGACAGCAGCCCTATTGGGCATCGGCTTGCTGGTGTGGCACGAATTGACCGCCTTGCAAGGCCAACCCATGGGCATTGTGTGGATGGAGTTGGGTGCCATCAGTTGGGCGATTGGCACTTTGTGGATGCGCCGCGTCCCATTCACCATGCCTGTGCAAACCTTGACGGTCTGGATGATGTTGCTGAGCAGTCCTTTCATTTTGCTGTGGTCCAGTGGCACCGAGGTCTGGCCGACATGGCATTTCTCACCCGCGGTTTGGGGCACCTTGTTTTACGCGGTGTTCATCAATTACGGTTTCGCGCAAATCATTTGGTTTGGCATGGCGCGCGATTTACCCCCAGCCACCAGTGCGATGAGCATCATGGCCGTGCCTGTCACGGGCACCTTGTCTGCCACCTTCATGGTGGGCGAATGGCCGCATTGGCAAGACCATGTGGCCATGCTCTGTGTGGTGACAGCGATTGCGGCGGTGCTCTTGCCATCCAAGGCCAAACCCGTCATGCAGGCCGAGTCAGCCACATGACTGAAAATCTGTTTCTTTTCAATATCCGCTGACATGCCACTGCATCTGATTTACGCCCGCGCTCGCAACAACGTCATTGGCAAAGACGGTGACCTGCCCTGGCACCTGCCCGAGGACTTGGCGCATTTCAAAAAAACCACCATGGGCCAGCCTGTGGTGATGGGTCGGGTGACTTGGGAATCCATCCCTGAGAAGTTCAGACCACTACCAGGCCGTCGCAACCTGGTGGTGACTCGCCAAACCGATTACCAAGCTTCTGGTGCCACCGTGGTGTCGTCTTTGCAAGCCGCCTTGGATGCATTTCCAACCGAGGAAGTGGTCTGGCTGATTGGTGGTGCGCAACTCTATGCACAAGGTTTGCCATTGGCCGCTGAGGTGGTGGTGACAGAAATCGATGCCGTCTTTGAAGGCGATGCCCACGCGCCTTTGTTGAACCAGGAATGGAAAGAAGTGAGTCGCAGCAATCACACTTCAGCGCAAGGCTTGGACTACAGCCTGGTCACGTTCCGTCGCCACCCCATTCAGGTGGATTGAATGCGGTCAAGCATTGTGCCGCGCTCGCTGCGTCTGGATGCATCAATCTGGGAATGCGACCTAACAGTGGAGCCTTGATTCTTTGGGCAATCGCCTGTGTGTTTTCTTCGAGGAAAAGCATGTGAGGGTCCACCAGATTGGCCACCCATCCCAGCAATGGCAATCCTCGGGCGCGAATGGCCTCTGCCGTTAACAAAGCTTGGCTGATACAACCCAAACGCATGCCAACGACCAACACCACAGGCAATTGCATGTCACGGGCCAAGTCTGCAGTGTCGTAGTCATCGGTCAATGGCACACAAAATCCGCCCACACCTTCCACCACCACTGACTGGGCTTGGGCACGCACCTGGGCAAAGCAGCGCAAGATGTGCGCGGGATCAATGGCCATTTTTTCAATGGCTGCAGCCACATGGGGCGCCGCCGGCGTTTGAAAAACATAAGGTGATGTGAGAGAGACTGGCAATGTCCGTGAGGCTTGTGCGGCCAATGCATCAACATCCTCGTTGTGCCATTCGTTGTCATGAAAAACAGCACCGGCAGCGACAGGTTTCATGGCGGCCACCTGCCATCCTTGCCGCGCTTGCAAGTGCACCAGTGCACTGGCCACCAATGTCTTGCCTATCTCAGTGTCTGTGCCAGTGACAAAACAAGAAAACGGTTGTTGAAGCTGGGTGTCATTCATGATGATGCAATCCTGGACAAGGCGTCCTGAAGCAAGGCGAGGTCCTCCATGGTGTGCGCGGCTGACAAAGTGATTCGCAACCTCGCGGTGTTCTCAGGCACGGTGGGGGCTCGGATGGCACTCACCCAAATGCCTTGCGCCTGCAAATCTGCCGAAGCCTTCAAGACATCTTCGTTACGACCCACCACCAAGGGCTGAATAGCTGTTGTTGAAATCATTCGCTGCCAATGGACGGGTATCGGATGTGTAGAAAACGCCTCAATCAACCGAGCCAAATGCGTTCGGCGCGAACGACCTTCTTCGCTGCCAATGATCTGCAAACTGACCAGCAAGGCGTGCGCCAAGGCCGCTGGTGCCGCTGTGGTGTAGATGTATGGACGAGAACGTTGCACCACCCATTCAATGAACAAGCTTTGTGCAACCACGAATGCACCAGACACACCAGCCGCCTTCCCCAAGGTGCCCATGTAGATCAACTGTTCTGATCGCAAATGGTCATGCTGCAACAAACCAGCGCCGGTTTGACCCAATACACCAAAGCCGTGTGCATCATCAACCAGCAACCACGCACCGTAACGTTCACAGAGGTCAAGCAATTGCTTGGCAGGGGCCAAATCACCGTCCATGCTGAACACACCATCCGTGACCACCACTTTGGTCTTGGCCGTTGACAGGCTCAACAGTTCATTCAAATGCTGGACATCACTGTGCGAATACACCTCGTAATGGGCGCGTGACAAGCGAATACCGTCTATCAACGACGCATGGTTGAGCGCATCCGAAAAAAAGGTGATGTCCCCCTTGGACATGTCGGCCAAGGCGCAGAGCACACCCAAGTTGGCCATGTAACCTGTTGAAAAATACACAGCGCGGGCATCTGGAACATGTGCAGATTGCATGCCCGCCAAACAAGTCTCGAGTTTGTCGTGCGCCTGGCTGTGACCACTGATCAAGTGAGATGCGCCACTGCCTGCCCCATACAACGAAACGCCCTCACGCAATGCCTCCACGACCGCAGGGTGCGCTGCCAGCCCCAGGTAGTCGTTGCTGTTGAATGCGAGCAGCGCCTGACCATCGACGTGCAGATGCGGCTGACAGCG
>JBDKLR010000096.1:0-21598 GCA_039795515.1 Pseudomonadota bacterium
ATTCAGATTGGCACCAGGTTTGGCCAACACAAACGCAAACCCTACTTCGCCAAAATCCGGGTGCGGCATCCCCACCACAGCGGTTTCCAGGACACCGGGCAGCTTGTTCAAGGCCTCTTCAATTTCCACCGGGTACACATTCAATCCGCCGCTGATGATCAGGTCTTTGCTGCGTCCCACGATGCGCACATACCCTTGCGCATCCAGAGTGCCCATGTCACCTGTGATGAAGAACCCATCGGCTGTGAACTCTTGGGCGGTTTTTTCCGGCATGCGCCAATAGCCTGCAAACACATTCGGCCCTTGTACTTGGATGCTGCCCACCTCACCCACGGCCACGGATTGGTTTTGCGCATTGCAAATGCGCAAGCGCACACCCGGCAGTGGGAATCCCACGCTGCCGCCTACCCGAGCGCTTTGACCCTGGTGACGTGGGTCTGCGGCGTAAGGATTGGAGGTGAGCATCAGGGTTTCACTCATGCCGTAGCGCTCCAGCACGGTGTGGCCGGTGCGCTGTTGCCATTGTTCAAAGGTGTCCACCAACATGGGTGCGGAACCTGAAATGAACAACCGCATGGCTTTGCAGGTGTTGGCGCTCAAACCAGATTGGGACAACAAGCGGGTGTAGAACGTTGGAACACCCATGAACACCGTGGCGCGCGGCAAATCGGCCAACACCGCTTGTGGATCAAACTTGCCGTGCCAAAGCATGCAACTGCCGTTCAGCAGGGCCGCATGGATGGCGATGAACAATCCATGCACATGAAAAATAGGCAAGGCGTGCAGCAGCACATCGCCCGGCACCCAGCCCCAATAGGCTTGGAGCACTTGCGCGTTGCTGTGCAGATTGCCGTGGCTGAGCATGGCCCCTTTGCTGCGCCCCGTGGTGCCGCTGGTGTAGAGGATGGCGGCCAAGTCGTTGGGGCTGCGATGGACGGGGGTTTGTTGATCGCTGTGGTGCGCCGCACGTTGCAACAAACTGCCGCCACGCTGCTCGTCCAATGTCATGACATGCCGGGTGCCATTTTGAAAAGCGATTTTGCTGACCCAGCCGAAATTCGCAGGGGTGCACACCACCACCGCAGGTTCGGCATCGGCCACAAAGTAGGCGACTTCTGTGCTTTGGTAGGCGGGGTTCAAGGGCAAAAACACATGGCCAGCGCGCAAGGTGGCCAGGTACAGCATCAGCGCCTCGACCGACTTTTCCACCTGCACCGCGATGCGCGAGGCTGGCGGCAGGGCCAAACGGTCCAACCAATTGGCCAGCATGGCGCTGCCACGCTCCAAGTCAGACCAGCTGTAACAAAGCCCCTGGTCGGTTTCGATGGCAATGGTGTTCAGGTCAGCGGGGAAGCCTTGTCGCAAGGCGAGGTAGAGATTGGCGTTCATGCAGACATTTTGTCATTCGACCTGCCAACACGCCCCATCCATGCGCGATGGCCAGGCTAGGCTGGCAGGGAGCGCTTGGCCCACCACATCATGCCAAGCCCCAAAACCACCATGGGCACACACAACCACTGCCCCATGCTCAATCCCAGCGCCAGCAAACCCAGGTGCGCATCCGGCTCGCGGAAATATTCCGCGACAAAGCGGGTCGCTCCATAGCCCAGCAAAAACAAGCCCGAGATCCAGCCTGTGGGTTGTGGCTTGCGCGCCTGCCACCACAACACCCCAAACAACAGCAAGCCTTCCAGCAAGAACTGGTAAATCTGCGAAGGGTGACGCGGCATGGTCATGCCGCTTTGCGGAAACACCATGGCCCAAGGCAGACTGGGATCGGCGGCGCGGCCCCACAACTCGCCATTGATGAAATTACCCACCCGCCCAGCTGCCAAACCTGTGGGCACACAAGGGGCGACAAAGTCGGTGACATTCAACCAATGGCGTTGGCGTTGCCAAGCAAACAAAGCCAAAGCAGCGATGACGCCCAACATGCCACCGTGAAAACTCATGCCACCTTGCCAAAGGTACAAGACCTCCAAGGGGTGCGCGGCGTAATAACCTGGTTTGTAGAACAAACAGTAGCCGAAGCGCCCGCCCAACACCACACCCAGAACCCCGTAGGTCATCAGGTCGTCAATGTCCTTGGTTTGCCAAAGACCTTTGTCGACCCACTGTGCGTAAGGCGGGTGCCCCAAACGCAGTTTGGCCAATGCCAAAAACAAGATGAAGGCAACCAAGTAGGTGATGCCATACCAGTGAACCGACAGAGGTCCTAAAGAAACGGCGACAGGATCGAATTGGGGATGGATCAACATGGTGCCTATTGTCCACGCCAAGGGGGTTGGCCCTCATGGGTGGTCCTCTGAAAGGCTTGTCACTGAGTTGACGATGCCCTTCAATAAAGCCCAGAGCAAAGCTAAACTGTGGTTTTTTCATGTGACAGGACTGCACACCATGGCCACCTCTGCGCTCAAGATCAACCGTCGCTCTGCCAACATCACCGAAGGCAAGTCACGCGCACCCAATCGCTCCATGTACTACGCCATGGGTTACCAACAGGGCGACTTTGTCAAACCCATGGTCGGGGTGGCCAACGGACATTCCACCATCACGCCGTGCAACAGCGGTTTGCAAAAACTCGCAGACGCGGCCGTGGCGGGCATCGAGGAAGCCGGTGGCAATGCCCAAATTTTTGGCACGCCCACCATCTCCGACGGCATGTCCATGGGCACCGAGGGCATGAAATATTCCTTGGTCAGCCGCGAGGTCATTTCCGATTGCATCGAAACCTGCGTTGGTGGCCAATGGATGGATGGCGTGTTGGTCGTTGGCGGCTGTGACAAGAACATGCCCGGCGGCATGATGGGCATGCTACGCGCCAACGTGCCGGCCATTTATGTTTACGGCGGCACCATCCTCCCCGGCAACTTCAAAGGCAAAGACCTCAACATCGTGAGTGTGTTCGAGGCCGTCGGCCAAAACGCTGCAGGCACTTTGAGCGATGCAGACCTGCACGAAATTGAAACCCGCGCCGTTCCAGGCACTGGTTCTTGTGGCGGCATGTACACGGCCAACACCATGTCCTCATCGTTCGAGGCCCTGGGCATGTCGTTGCCCTACTCGTCCACCATGGCCAATCCCCACGATGAAACTCAAAATTCAGCCAAAGAAGCAGCCAAGGTGCTGATCGAGGCCATCAAGAAAGATTTGAAACCCCGCGACATCGTCACCAAGAAAGCCATTGAAAACGCCGTGGCTGTGATCATGGCCACGGGCGGCTCCACCAATGCGGTCTTGCACTTCTTGGCCATCGCTCATGCTGCTGGTGTGGAATGGACCATCGATGACTTTGAGCGCATGCGCAAAAAAATCCCAGTCATTTGTGACTTGAAGCCCAGCGGTCAATATTTAGCGGTCGATCTGCACAAAGCCGGTGGCATTCCCCAGGTCATGAAGTTGCTGCTCAATGCCGGTTTGTTGCACGGTGACTGCATGACCATCACGGGCAAAACCGTGGCAGAAAACTTGGCCGATGTGCCCAACGAACCGCGCGCTGATCAACAAGTCATCCGTCCGATCAACAAGCCCATGTACGACGAAGGCCACTTGGCCATTCTCAAAGGCAATTTGTCACCCGAAGGCTGCGTGGCCAAAATCACAGGCCTGAAAAACCCCGTCATCACAGGACCAGCGCGGGTTTTTGATGACGAGCAATCCGCTTTGAAAGCCATCTTGGATGGCAAGATCAAAGCTGGCGACGTGATGGTCTTGCGTTACCTTGGCCCCAAAGGCGGCCCTGGTATGCCCGAGATGTTGGCTCCAACCAGTGCGCTGATTGGCGCGGGCTTGGGTGAAAGCGTGGGCTTGATCACCGACGGCCGCTTCTCTGGCGGCACCTGGGGCATGGTGGTGGGCCATGTTGCGCCTGAAGCGGCTGTGGGTGGCACCATTGCCCTCATCCATGAGGGCGACAGCATCACCATTGATGCCCACCAATTGGTGCTTCAACTGAATGTGTCGGATGAAGAAATCGCCCAACGCCGCGCCGCCTGGAAAGCCCCTGCACCACGGTATATTCGCGGCGTGCAGGCCAAGTTTGCCCACAATGCTTCTAGCGCCAGCAAAGGTGCTGTGCTTGATTTATTCTGATTTTCACAACCAAGGACTTGTTATGAAACGTGTGTTGATTGCCACCCTGTCGCTGATCGCTCTGAGCTCATCTGTTTGGGCAGACCAAAAACTGGCAGGCGCCAAAAATTGCCTGGCTTGCCATTCAGTGGGCACCCAAGTGGTCGGACCTGCATTCAAGGAAGTGGCGAAAAAATACGCTGGCGACAAAGCCGCGGCCGACATGCTGGCTACCAAAATCATCGCTGGTGGTGGTGGTACATGGGGTGCCATTCCCATGCCCGCCAATCCTCAAGTGAGCCCCGCCGAAGCCAAAACCCTGGTTGCTTGGATTTTGAGCCTGAAATAAATCAGTGGTTGTCCGCCAACTGATCCAAGATGGCGGGATTTTCCAATGTGGAGATGTCTTGCGTGATCGCCTCGCCTTTGGCGATCGAACGCAACAAGCGACGCATGATCTTGCCCGAGCGGGTCTTGGGCAGGTTGTCCCCGAAGCGAATGTCTTTGGGTTTGGCAATCGGGCCAATTTCTTTGCCGACATGGTCGCGCAAAATTTTGGCAATTTGCTTGGCTTCATCCCCTGTGGGTCTTGAGCGTTTGAGCACCACGAATGCGCAAATGGCCTCGCCGGTGGTGTCGTCAGGACGACCCACCACAGCGGCTTCTGCCACCAAGTCGGTGCAACTCACCAAGGCAGACTCGATTTCCATGGTGCCCATGCGGTGGCCTGAGACGTTCAACACGTCATCAATGCGACCTGTGATGGTGAAATAACCCGTCTTGGCATCGCGAATCGCACCATCACCAGCCAAGTAGTACTTGCCCTTGAACTCTTCGGGGTAGTAGCTTTTCTTGAAACGCTCGGGGTCGCCCCAAATGGTGCGAATCATGGAGGGCCAAGGGCGCTTCACCACCAAGATACCACCCTCGCCATTGGGCATGTCGTTGCCAGCTTCGTCCACGATGGCCGCTTGAATGCCAGGGAATGGCAAGGTGCATGAACCGGGCACCATGGGTGTGACACCAGGCAATGGGGTGATCATGTGACCACCTGTTTCGGTTTGCCAGAAGGTGTCCACGATGGGGCAACGACCGCCGCCCACATGTTGGTGATACCACTCCCACGCAGCAGGGTTGATCGGCTCACCCACCGAACCCAGCAAACGCAAGCTCTTCAGGTTGTAACGATCTGGGTGCACTTCTGCCGTGCCCTCGGCGGCTTTGATGAGCGAGCGAATGGCGGTGGGCGCGGTGTAAAAAATGCTGACCTGGTGGTCTTGGATCATTTTCCAGAAGCGACCGGCATCGGGGTATGTGGGAACGCCTTCGAACACCACTTGGGTGCCGCCCAGCGCCAAGGGTCCATAAGTGATGTAGGTGTGACCCGTGACCCAACCAATGTCGGCGGTGCACCAAAACACATCGTCATGCTTCAAGTCAAAGGTCCACTCGGTGGTGAGTGCGGCATGCATCAGGTAGCCGCCGGTGCTGTGTTGCACGCCCTTGGGTTTGCCTGTGGATCCTGAGGTGTAAAGCAGGAACAAAGGATGCTCGGCCTCGACCCAGACAGGTTCGCAGGTGGTGGGTTGTTGGTCTGCCAATTCGCTCAGCCACAGGTCGCGTCCAGCCTTCATGGCGATGTCTGCACCCGAGCGCTTGACCACCAACACGTTTTGGATGCTGTCGCAACCGCCGAGTGTCAGGGCTTCATCGACGATGGCTTTCAAAGGCAATTGCTTGCCGCCACGCATTTGGTTGTCGGCGGTGATGACCAATTTAGCGCCAGTGTCTTCAATGCGATCGCGCAAACTTTGCGCAGAGAAACCGCCAAACACCACAGAATGGGTGGCACCGATGCGGGCACAGGCTTGCATGGCTGCCACACCATCGACCGACATGGAGATGTAGATGATGACCCGATCACCTTTTTGAATGCCCAAGGACTTGAGTGTGTTGGCGTATTGACAGGTTTTGGCCAACAAGTCTTTGTAACTGGTGCGGGTCACTTGGCCATCATCGGCCTCAAAAATGATGGCGGTTTTGTCGCCCAGGCCACGCTCGATGTTGCGGTCCAAACAGTTGTAAGAGGCGTTGAGCAAGCCGTCTTCGAACCAGGTGAAAAAGGGCGCTCGGCTTTCATCCAAGACCTTGGTGAAAGGCTTGTGCCAGTGCAACAAGCGACGCGCCTGGTCGGCCCAAAAGCCCTCGTAATCTTCTTCAGCGCGTTTGATCAGCGCTTCATAAGCAGGCATGCCAGACACATGGGCGTTTTTGGCAAACGCTTCCGGTGGATGGATGATGGGGAGTTCGTGGTGGTGCTGGCTCATGGCTGGTCTCCTGTGTTGGTCTGGTCGCTGGGCGACTCTGCTTGGGCGAGAATGTCGTTCAAACCTCTTACACCCTACTGACTGGCACGAAGCTTACGTTGATCGACAAGTCTGCAGTTGCTGCCAGTCCCTAAAATCAAACCAACGGGCATCTGCCCCACACCCAACGGAACCAGCGATGCAAGCCAATCACAGTCCTCCATTGCCCAGCAAACTGTCACGTTTGATTTTTGCCAGCCGATGGCTTCAACTCCCTCTGTATCTCGGCTTGATCGCGGCGCAGGGTGTGTACGTGTTTCATTTTTGGGTCGAATTGGTGCACTTGCTTGAAGCTGTGTTTGGCAGCCAAGAAGCGCTGCAAGCACTGATCACCAGCATAGGCTACAAGTCAGATGCGGTGCCCACCAAACTCACCGAGGCCATCATCATGCTGGTGATTTTGGGCTTGATCGATGTGGTCATGATCTCCAACCTGCTCATCATGGTGATCGTGGGTGGCTATGAAACCTTTGTCTCACGCATGTACTTGGAACAGCACCCTGACCAACCCGAGTGGCTCAGCCATGTCAATGCGTCCGTGCTCAAGGTGAAATTGGCCATGGCCATCATCGGCATCTCTTCCATTCACCTGCTCAAAACCTTCATCAATGCGGCCAATTACGATGAAAAAGTCTTGATTTGGCAAACCATCATCCACCTCGCTTTCTTGCTGAGCGCCATGGCCATTGCCTACACCGACAAACTCTTGAATCAAACCCGCGTCATCGGTCATGAGGCCGATGCGCACCACTGAACCTGCACCATGACCACCATCACCCAAGACGACTTGATCGAATCCGTTGCGGCTGCGCTGCAATACATCAGCTACTACCACCCCGCCGACTACATCGCCCACCTGGCCAAAGCCTACGAGCGTGAGCAAAGCCCAGCGGCCAAAGACGCGATCGCGCAAATTTTGACCAACAGCAAAATGAGCGCCACCGGCCACCGCCCCATCTGCCAAGACACGGGCATCGTCAACGTGTTTCTCAAAGTCGGCATGGGCGTTCGATTTGAAGGTTTTTCTGGCGGTTTGGATGACGCCATCAACGAAGGCGTGCGCCGCGCCTACAACCACCCCGACAACCGTTTGCGCGCCAGCGTGGTGGCAGATCCGCAGTTCGCCCGCAAAAACACGGGCGACAACACGCCGGCCGTCATCTTCACCGAGTTGGTGCCTGGTGACACGCTGGAAGTGACCGTGGCAGCCAAAGGCGGCGGCAGTGAGAACAAAAGCAAAATGGTCATGCTCAACCCCAGCGACAACCTGGTGGACTGGGTGCTGAAAACCGTTCCCACCACGGGTGCTGGTTGGTGCCCACCGGGCATGCTGGGCATTGGCATTGGCGGCACCGCTGAAAAAGCCGTGCTGATGGCCAAAGAAAGTTTGATGGACGACTTGGACATGCACGCTTTGCAAGCCAAATCGGCCCAAGGCGACAAGCTCACACCCGTGGAAGAACTCCGATTGGAGCTGATGGACAAAGTCAACGCCTTGGGCATCGGTGCACAAGGCCTGGGAGGTCTCACCACCGTGCTGGATGTGAAGATCAAGATGTATCCCACCCATGCCGCCAGCAAACCGGTGGCCATGATCCCCAATTGCGCTGCCACGCGTCACGCGCATTTTGTGATGGATGGCTCAGGACCTGTGTACCTGGATCCACCCTCACTGGACCTGTGGCCCAAAGTGGATTGGACGCCTGACACGCAGAAAAGCAAGCGCGTGGACTTGAACACCCTGAGCAAAGCCGAAGTGGCGAGTTGGAAACCCGGCCAAACATTGCTGCTCAACGGCAAGATGCTGACCGGACGGGATGCCGCGCACAAGCGCATCCAAGACATGCTGGCCAAAGGAGAACAGCTCCCTGTGGACTTCACCAACCGCGTTATTTACTACGTGGGACCCGTCGACCCAGTGGGCGATGAAGCTGTGGGCCCTGCGGGACCCACCACCGCCACACGCATGGACAAGTTCACCGAGATGATGTTGGCACAAACAGGATTGATCGCCATGGTGGGCAAAGCAGAAAGAGGCCCAACCGCGATCGAAGCCATTCAAAAACACCAGTCGGCTTATCTGATGGCCGTCGGCGGAGCTGCCTATTTGGTGTCCAAAGCCATCAAACATTCCCAGGTGGTGGTCTTTGCCGATTTGGGCATGTAAGCCATTTACGAGTTTGACGTGGTGGACATGCCCGTGACCGTGGCGGTTGACGCGGGCGGCACCAGTGCCCACATCACGGGGCCTGCAGAATGGTCCAAACGCATCGCCAGCGGTGAGTTCAAAGGCATTGCGGTCAAGAGCCACTGACCCTGTTTCAAAGTGGTCAAGTCGTTCAGCTCTTCACCTTCTTCGCCCATTGGCGTGTTTGACAGCGGCGTTGGCGGCCTGAGCATTTTGCGGGCATTGCAACAGCAACTGCCGAATGAATCATTTGTTTATCTGGCCGACAGCGCGCACGCCCCGTATGGCGAACGAGACAGCGCGTTTGTCATCGGGCGTGCCCTGCACATCGTGACGCTGCTACGCCAGCAACATGGCATCAAAGCCTTGGTGGTGGCCTGCAACACCGCGACGGCATTGGCCATCCAAGCATTGCGAGAAGCGTTTGCGGACATGCCCATCTTGGGGGTCGAGCCAGCCATCAAGCCTGCAGCGGCCTTCAGCTCCACCAAACATGTGGGCGTCATGGCGACCCCTGCCACGTTGCAAAGCGACAAATTTCAGACATTGCTACAAAGCTTGGCCTCTGAATCTGAGTTTGTCTTGCAAGCCTGCGAAGGTTTGGCAGATGCCATCGAACGCCAATGGCAACAAAGCGACAACACCGAGGTGTTGAGGCTGTGCACCAAATACCTGCAGTCCATGGGTTCTTTTGGCAACCAGCCACACCAAATGGACACCTTGGTTTTGGGTTGCACACACTACCCCTTTGCCATTGACGAATTGCGTTCGCGCATCGGACCTGACGTGAACATTGTGGAGCCGGGTGAACCCGTGGCGCGTCAAACCCAAAAAGTGCTGGCAGCGCAAGGTTTGCTGAACGATCAACGACATGCAAGTGTGGTGTTGATGGCCACTGGCGAAACCAAGAGCTTGGAACATGCCGCTCAACGCTGGCTGTTTTTGAACACACAAGTGACCAGCATTTGAGCACCCGCCCTTGAACAGGCGAGGTGAACCAGTTCGGGATCAGTGCAAGTGACGAGGACGGCGACCGCCGTGACCACCCGAACCACCAGAGCCCCGCGGAGGCTTGCTGATTTCGAGGGAATTCACCAAAGAATCAAAGCGTTTGCTGAACAGCTTGTCCACTTCCAACACCACGTCGCTCAATTCGGATGCATCGAAATGGCGCTCTAAGAGATTGACCATGTCTTGCACGAGCAGATCCCGCTGAATTTGCATGATGGCCGCAGGTGTGGGGCCGACAAACAACATGAGAAAGTCGTCGCGTGAATCACGTCCTTGTGCTTCGTCCTCTTCGTCGAACTCGGCGTCGTAAAACGTCACTTCAATCGCAGCGCCAGTGAACGTGAGGTCGTTCAAGCCCATGCACATCTCGTCCAAGGCTTGCCTAAAGTCGTCTTCGCCTTTGATGGTCCAGCAGATCTGCAAAAGATGCTCGTTGGGATCAAATCGGATGCCTGGTTCCTCTTCGTAAAAACTGTCTGCACCTTCATTCAAGGAACGCGCACCTGCGTAGACCCAAACAGCACGCAGCGCGTCTTGTATTTGCTCGAAGGTGACTTCTTCACGCAGAGGCACGGTGCCATGAACGTGAATCTCGAAGGTGGTGGTGTATTTCGACATCAAAGCATGATAGCAGTGGGAAAAAAGCCCGCCTGTTTCCAATCTGCATGAATTGTTTGGTGCCCGAGACCGGAATCGAACCGGTACGCCCCTTATTCAGGATAGCGGCGGATTTTAAGTCCGCTGTGTCTACCAATTTCACCACTCGGGCGGTTGAATGCACCTGCGTATTGTGGCAAAACTTTAAGGCGATACGGTGTGTTCTTTCAAATAAATGCGGGGACCTGCATCGGGTGGCAGCAACACCTTGCCGCCTTGGAAATAAATTTGCAAGGATTTCAACTCGGTGCTTGAAAGCGTCCACGGTGCCACACCTTGAACCGTGCGACCAACACCTGGCGCGAGATTGACCAAGGTGCGTGTGTTCTTGCCATCATCCACGCACACTTGAATGGACTTGTTGGAAAAAAGATGCACGTAGGTGCCAGGTTTGTTGTGTATGGACGTGGCAATCGCTTTGGGTTCGGATGTCATTTTTTGACAATCTTCGGGCGTTGCTTGTGGCGTCGGATTGGCAGGCGTGGGTGGCGGCACAGCAGGCTTGTCCGGCAGGGTAGGTGTCGCCACAGGAACCGCAGGCACCACTTGTTCAACCACTTGGGCCACTGGTGTGGTCAAAGGCACTTGCTCGGTGGCGATGGCACCAGTGGTTTGGCCTGGTTGGGGTGCATTTTGCGGTACTTGCGGCAACACAGTGGCTGTCACTGGTTCTACCCACTCTGAATAAATGGCTTGTGATTCATGGCGTTTGAATTGCCATGTCAACAAGCCTGCAAAGCACAACACGATGACGGCATACATCAGCCATTTGGCTTGTGAGGCCCCCGGCCGACGCACTGCGGAAGTCACGAAATTGTTGTTGAGATTTTTTTCTGACAAACGAATGATGTTGTCAATCACATTGGGGCCGGTGTGCAAAACACGGTCAGCGGAATTTGTGTCACTGGCCTCTGTTTGACCTGGACTTTCCAGCAAACGGATGACGCGGCGAAGCGCTTGCTGCTTGATTTGCGCCGAGTAAAAAAGCGAATCGCCACCGTCTTCCAGTTGACGAATTTGTGCCGCTGATAAATTGGACAAGGCGGCCAAACCCGCCACATCCAAGCCGGCAGCCTCTCGCAGCTTCTTCAAATGGGCAGCATCATCGCGAACCGGCTCTTCCATCAGTGGGCATTCAGATCAAAAAGGGGACAATGTACTGCAAGCACCAAGCACCGTCTATGCTGGTTTACTTGAAGAATCACAGTCTGCCGTTAATTCTTAACAATTCATATGTCAGTACCGTTAACTCTTAACATTGAAGAATGAAAAGCACCATCATCGACCAAGTTCGTTTGGAAGTTCGTCACATCGAGGGGTCTCGTCAACGCGCACCCTTGGTTTTTTTGCACGAGGGTTTGGGGTCGGTGGCCATGTGGCAAACCAAAAGTGGCAACTGGCCTGCACAAATCTGTGAAGCGACTGGACGCGCGGGTTGGGTTTACTCGCGAAGGGGCTACGGACAGTCCGACAGCATTCCTGATGTTCGCGGCAACAACCGACTGAAACCCGATTACATGCACCAAGAGGCTTGGGATGTCCTGCCCAAGTTGCTCAAGGCCTGGGGGGTCAAAAGCCCGATTCTGTTAGGTCATTCCGATGGCGGCAGCATCGCCCTGCTCCATGCCAGCCAACACCCTGTGGCGGGTTGCATGGTCATGGCGCCACATTTGATGGTCGAAGAGAAATCCATCCTGGCCATTGAGGCAGCAAAAGTTGCATTCATGCAATCTGATTTGCGTCAACGACTCTCCAAATTCCATGCCGATGTGGACTGCGCTTTTTGGCAATGGAACGATGTTTGGTTGTCTGAAGCATTCAAGTCATTTGACATTCACGCAGACTGCCTCGCCATTTCAGCGCCATTGCTGGCCATGCAAGGTGAAAACGATGCCTACGGCACCTTGCGGCATATCGAGGACTTGAAAACCGCTGGCATGGTCAAGCGCGTGGTACTGCCCGATTGTGGACACTCGCCCTACCGCGATCAGGCGGCTTTGAGCCAATCACTGGTGGTGGATTTTGTAGAACAACTGCCTTAGCGAAGCAAAGACAAGTCGTTCGACGACAGCCAACGCCATTCACCAGGAGCCAAATCAGGTGTCAAGACCATCTGCCCGATCTGTGAACGGTGCAAGCCCACGACCAAATGCCCCACAGCAGCCAACATCCGCTTGACTTGGTGGTATTTGCCTTCGGTCAGCGTGAGCTCCATTTGGTGGCTGCCCGTCAGTTGGCAAGCGGCTGCCTTGACGGGCTTGGGGTCATCGTGGAGCACCACACCCGCCAATAACTTGGTCACGGCCGCCTCGTTCAAAGGGTCTGCAGTGGTGAGTTGATACACCTTGGGCACATGGTGTTTGGGTGAACTCATGCGGTGGATGAATTGACCGTCATCACTGAGCAGCAACATGCCCGTGGTGTCTTGGTCCAAACGCCCTACTGCTTGAACACCTTGCAAGCCTGTTTTGGCGGGTCGGTTGCGAAGCGGTGCCGGCAACAAACTGTAAACACTGGGCCAGACCGATGGTTTGTGCGAGCACTCGGTGCCAGCGGGTTTGTGCAGCAGCACATAGGCTTTCTCGTGATACTGCCAATCCACACCCTGCACTTGGTAGACCATGCCCGTGATGGCCTCTATCTCAACACCTGTGTCATCGCACATTTGCAAGCCCGCCCCGGTGTTGAATCTCACCAAACCTTGCTGCACCAGACCCGCACAGATGCGACGCGTGCCAAAGCCTTGGGAGTACAACAAATCATCTGGAAACATTCTCAATGGGACACCCCATCACGCTGCAGCACCTTGCGCACCGTCAACCAGATGATCTGGATGTCAAACAGCAGGGATTGCTTGATCAAATACGCTTGGTCCAATTGAACTTTGATGGGAATCGGCAGTTCATCACGACCATTCACTTGTGCCCAACCTGTCAATCCCGGTGTGATTTCATGCACACCTGCCGCGGTGCGCAGGGCGATCAAATCATCTTGATTGAACAAAGCAGGACGGGGTCCGACAAATGACATGTCACCCCGCCAAATGCTCCACAGCTGTGGCAATTCATCCAAACTGGTTTTTCTCAGAAACCCGCCAATGGGGGTGAGGTAAGCACCAGGGTTGTCCAACAAATGGGTGGCCACTGCAGGCGTGTGGATCAACATGGTTCGAAATTTGGGCATTTCGAAAATGCGGTTGTAACGCCCCACCCTGTCGGACCAGTAAATCACGGGGCCGGGTGAGCTGAGCTTCACGAGACACGCCAGCAACAACAACGGAACCGCAAGCAACACCGTTGCCAAACATGCCAATGACAAATCGAAAAGCCGTTTCATGGATTCAATGGGCCATCTGTTGCCAGCGCCAAGCATCTGTGCACATTTGGGCCAAGCCGCGCTCTGCTTGCCACGACAGCATTTGTTGGGCTTTGTCGACTTTGGCGAAACATCGAGCGACATCGCCCGGACGTCGCGCCACGATGCTGAAAGGAATGGAGTGACCGCATGCTTGCTCAAAGGCCTTCACCATGTCCAAAACGCTGTGGCCCTGCCCCGTGCCCAGGTTGTAGGCCTGCCAACTGGTCTGATGCGCCAATTGTTGAACAGCCGCCAAATGCCCCTGTGCCAAATCCATGACATGGATGTAGTCACGCACACCCGTGCCGTCAGGCGTGTCGTAATCATTGCCAAACACCTGTAACGCTGGTCGCAAGCCAGCAGCGACTTGCGCCACGTAGGGCATGAGGTTGTTGGGTGTGCCCTGTGGATCCTCACCGATCCATCCGCTTTCATGGGCGCCCACGGGATTGAAGTACCGCAAACAGGACACTTTCCATGCGGGGTCCGATGCAGCCAAGTCTTGCAACATTTCTTCAATGTGCAATTTGGTTCGACCATATGGATTGGTTGCCTGGGTGGGGTGTTGCTCATCCAAAGGCAGGTATTGAGGATCGCCATACACCGTGGCACTGCTGCTGAAAACCAGTTGATGCACAGAGGCCGCTTGCATGGCTTGCAGCAAAGAAATAGCTCCTTGCACATTGCTGGCGTAGTAGTGAAGGGGTTGCCTCACAGACTCACCCACCGCCTTGAGACCAGCCAAGTGCACCACCGCCTCAATGCCATGTTTCTGCAGCGTTTGGGTGACGACAGGGGTGTCACGCACATCGGCCTGCACAAAAGGCAGTTCTTTGTCCAAGATGCGTTGCAAGCGCCCGAGCACCGAGGGCTTGCTGTTGCTGAAGTTGTCCAGCAACACCAGGTCATGCCCCGCTTGGCTCAGCGCCACTGCTGTGTGACTGCCGATATAGCCTGTACCGCCGGTGAGAAGCAACTTCATGTGAGGGTTCTGTGAATAGATTTGCAAAACTTTAGCATGCGGGCTTCAAACACCTTAAACCGTTAAAGTAGAGCCTATGGAAAACATTGATGTCATGGTTTTGCGCAGTCTGCGCAACTGGCGCCAAGAAGGCCAACGAGCCTTGTTGGCCACTGTCGTTCGCACCTGGGGTTCATCTCCCCGACCCATTGGCTCGATCATGGCCTTGTGCGAAACAGGCGCGGTGGTGGGCTCGGTTTCTGGTGGCTGCATTGAAGACGACCTGATCTACCGTTTCACCCAAGCCTATGCGGTGGGACAAGCGGCGCAACCCGATCAAGAAACGACCATTCCCAGCGGTGCTCCCCAGCGGGTCAAGTACGGCATCACCGCTGACGAAGCCCATCGCTTTGGCTTGCCCTGTGGTGGCACCTTGGAACTACTGCTGGAGTTCGACCCTGATGCCGCTTTGCTGGATGAATTGGTCAAGTCTTTGGAGACGGGTCAGCTGATGCAACGGAGCACCGAGCTTTCCACAGGGGCCGTGTCCCTGCAGGTCAGCGACACGCCCACCGAACTCAGCATGGATGATGTGCAGTTGGTCAACACCTTTGGCCCTGAATACCGCATGTTGCTCATTGGGGCTGGTCAACTCACCGAGTACCTCGCCACCATGGCCTTGTTCAATGGGTTTGCTGTGACCGTGTGTGACCCACGCGACGAGTACAGCGGGGCCTGGTCCGTGCCCCAAGTCACCCTGACCAAAGACATGCCCGACGACGTGGTGCAAGCGTTCAAACCCGACCGACGCAGTTGTGTCATTGCCCTCACGCACGACCCCAAATTGGATGACTTGGCCTTGCTCGAAGCGTTGGAGACCGATGCGTTTTACGTCGGTGCGATTGGCTCTCGTCGCAACAACGACGCACGTCGCCAGCGCATGATCGAGCACTTGGACAAGACCGAGCAGGAGTTGGAGCGGTTACGTGGCCCCATCGGCATATACATCGGCAGCAAAACACCGGCTGAAATTGCGGTGAGCATCATGGCCGAGGTGCTGGCGGTGAAAAACGGCGTGCCCCTGCCCCGTGACATGGATGTGGCCTACGCCAAAAACACCCATGACATCGCGCACAACGACCCGGGTGTGCTGGTCTGCGGCATCAGGCCTTGACCAGCGGCACGCCCGCCGTGCCCACCCAATCCCCGTTCTTACGCTGCGCCAGAACGTCCACGCCCCATGTTTTGGCAGTGGCATGAAGTTGCTGGGGTGCTTGCATGAAAAACACCTTGGTCAAAGCATCGGCCAGTACACAGCATGGTGCCATCACAGTGACTGATGACCAATGCCCTGGCGAATAGCCCGAGCGGGGATTGAGAATGTGGTGGTGCACATGGTCCGCGCTGAACACCGTGTGTGCATCAGAGGACGTGGCCACGGCCCGACCATCGGGACGCAACACAGGCACTCGCGCTTGGTGCGGTTGCAGGGCCACATCTTCCACACCCAGCGTCCAAGGCTTCCCACCAGGTGCTTCACCCAATAGTGCGGTTTCACCCGTGTCAATTTGGGCATGCGCGATCCCTCGGGACTGAAGCACCTCGCGCACCACATCGGCGGCATAGCCTTGTGCAATGCCATTGAGCGAGATGCCCATGCCTTTGATGTTCAATCGCACATGGTCTGACGTCCACTCAAGCGCTTGCCAATTCACCCGTTGTTGCGCTGATTGAATGGCCGCAGCAGAAGGCATGCGTTGCTCGTCATGCGCCTGCGACCACACTTGCCACAAGGGTTGCATGCTGATGTCAAAAGCCCCCCCACTGCGCCGAGCCACATGCGCAGACCAAACCAACACGGCACGCAAATGAGGACTGGGCTTGTGCAACACACCATTGGCATTCAACTGAGACACCGCGCTGTCCGGGTTGAACAAACTCATGTCGCATTCAATCGAGCGCAAGGCCATCACCGCGGCATCCAGCGCTTCTTCCAGTTGAGATGCATCGGTGTGCCCTGCCCTGAGCCACAGCGTGGTGCCAAAGCCCAGCAAGGCGCGTTCACGCCAAACCAAACCGGCCGCCTGGCCAGGCATGGCAAGCCCAGCGATGCACAAACCCATGCTCATCTTCAACCATTGACGTCTTGGCATGCTCATGCAGTCTCTCCTGCGCGAATGGGAATGACACGCGACTTGGTTTTTCGTTTTTGAATCAGGGGCAAGCAGCGTTGCTCGTCTTGGTAAATGGACACACAGTCCAGGCATTGGAAACACTCGCTGTAGTTGACCTGGCCTTTGGTGTCGATGGCCTGGTATTCACAGCGGTGGCGACACGTTTGACAAGGCGTGCCACAGGCTTCGCGTCGAGGGATCCAAGACCAGCGCTGCAGCACATTGGTGGCTGCCAGCGCAGCGCCCAATGGACAGATGTAGCGGCAATAGCCACGGTAGACAAACACACTCAAGGCCACACAGGCCAGCGCCCACACCACGTAGGGCCAGTCACGCACAAAATACAAGCTGATCGCGGTCTTGAACGGTTCGATTTCCACCGCAATTTCAGCAAAGCTGGGGGCCACCCACAGGGATGAAACGATGACCGTCAACACGACGTACTTGATCCATTTCAATCGCGCATCGAGTGCGGCTTTCAAGCGTCTTTGTTTGATGCCCACCGCCTGCGTCACCATGCTGATGAGTTCTTGCAAAGCGCCAAAGGGACACAACCAACCGCAAAACGTGCTGCGCCCCCAGACCAGCAAAGTACCCGCCACAAAGATCCACAGGATGACCGTCATTGGATCGTTCATGAAAAAACTGAGGTCTCCGCCATGGCGCAATTCATCCAATGACGCCGTGATGTTGACGATGGTGAGTTGACCCTGTGCGTACCAACCCACAAAGCCCACTGTGAACATCAAATACAAGCTGCGCCAAATTTTCAAACGCTTGGTGGTGGCGCTGAGCCGCTTTTGCAACACCAAACCAGAGGTGAGCACAATCAAGCCCAACAACAAGGTGGCGATTTCCAACTTGCGTGTTTGCCAAGCCTCGTACCAACTCTGTTCTTCCCAACTGGTGTCCACCATGTCGGAGAGCTGGAGACGCCAACCATTGAAGTTGTAAGACAGCGGGAATTCGACTTTGGTCACTTGGGTGGGGAAACTGCCGTAGCGACGACCCCACTTCAGACTCAGCTCAAAAGGCTGTGTCGGGTCCAGTGGCGTGGCGTTGTTGACAATCAAAAAATGCACCCTGCCGTTCGGGTCAGGGTACCCAGGCATGTTCATGCCCTTGTCGTAAGACATGCCTCGAAAACTCAACTCTTGTCCGTTTTGCTTGAGCACGAATGGCAACTCTTGCACCATGCGCTGGCTTTCATAGGACATGCGCGCCATGGGGCCTGATTCGGTCACCATCAAGGCCTGCGCTGTGCGCCTGTTGGTGCTGAGCAAGCGCCAACCCTCCTCGTCCAACAAGTTGCGCCCAATGACGGGCAGACTCACCAAAGCCACACGCACCGTGAGTGCTGTTTCTTGGGGCGCGGATTCAGCGAGTTTGTCGCCGCCTGCGGACTTGGTGCCCAAGAATGGTTTTTCCAATTCGGCTCGCGTGAAACTTTGCTCGCTGACCATGCCGCGCCAGACCAACTGCGACCAGTCCAATTTGGCGGGGTGTTCATTGACTGCTTTGGGCGCGCCTGCAGAAGCAGCGCCCGTCAAAGCACCTGCGATGCTGCCCGTGGCAGCGGCTTCTTCGTGCGCCAGCGCCACCGATGCGGCGGACAGGAGAATGGTTTTGTCGATGGCTTTGGCGGTCACCGTACCCGCTTGAACGCCATGCAAATTGGCCGTCTTGTCATCGCGAAATGGCGTGGCTTGAAAGCCATAGATTTGAATGTTGTGTCGGGTTGTCAAGCCGATGTATTGCGCGGCAAATTTGGCCAAGATAGCCGTGCGCACCTCAGAACGGAACAAGGGCTCCTTGTGGTCCAGCAACTTGGACTCTAAGAATTGACCTTTCAAGTCCATGACCACCAGCACGTTGATTGGCTTGCCGCCGTAGCCACGCACGGGCTCAAAGTCCACCGTCTCAAACGCGTAGGCCAACAAAACAGGTTTGCCGCTGACAGGTGCCGCAGTCGTTGCATCTGCGTTGGTTGGATCAGCACCAGGAGTGGTTTCCGGCGCGGGTGGGTTTTTGGCAAACAAGGGCCACAAGGGCATGCCAGGCTGAATATCCCCCACCAAGAACTGCTCACCCAAGAGTTGTTCAAGGTCAGCTTTGGCCATTTGTCCCGCATGGACAAGGTTCAAATGAAATAAAAAGGACAAAAAAAAGAGCCCGCAGGCTCTTAGAAAACTGAAATTCATGAGTATGGACCTGTAACTATTAGGGTTATAGCGCAGGTTGAATGGGGGATGGGTGGGGGAGTTCCCTAGCGGACCCTCGGCGAGAATCCCAAATGAGAACTTGTCCGTTTTGCAACTCAAGGGGTCAAGAACCACGAGCGTCACCTCCTGCCAAGTGCGCCCTCAGTCCCTCGACTCCCATGTGCCCCCTTCTGACCTTGCCAACGGTTGTTGTCCTTTGAGACACCATAGCAGGCCTTCTACTCTCTTTAATCCGCAGTGCCTCGTCAGGGTCGTAGACACCCACAAGACCAAAGGCTAACCGTGCACACTTAACCAGCGCCTTGTGACGAAGCATGCGCCTGGGGTGTGTGATCCAGGCCTGGCTTGCCCCCCTTACCTCCACCAAATACTCCCGCACTCTTGTTGGCACACGTCTGTCCCAGCGATGCAGCGTGCAGTCCACCCAAGTGGGTAAGGCATCGATCAGTTCACTGGACTCCTTGAATTGCATCCCAGCAAAGGACGGGTGTGCGTTGATGATGCGACTCCAACCGTCTACCCCGACCACGACTAGCGCTGAGTCAGTCAGGGGGTCACCATCTCTAACCATAAAGACCTCCCGACCGATTGGGTCCAGCCCGTGGCGCTCACAGGCGACAAGGAGGGTCTCGAGGTCGGCCTGAGTCCAGGTGACGAGTGGCGCGAGCGCGGTCTGTGTCAAAGCTTGAATAAACACATCAGGACTCATGCCCGACCTCTTGAGGCATCGCTTGAAGGAGCTCAGCTCCATCGCCCTCAGGTGGGCAGGTGCGTTTGTAGACCCATCACCAAAGTACTGCTCGTGAAGGGAGCTATGGTCATCATGCATGGCCAACGCTCCCCAGCAACAGTCGCCTTGTGGGCTGCGACTCGACGGTGTAGCGGGCCACTACGTCGGGCACCTCTTGCCTCATGCGCTCAAGGTCCACTCGCTTGGCTGCAGTCACGGTGCGCCAGGTGGCCAAGGTCGTGCCCAGGTGTGTGATGCACTCGGCGTCGCGCATTTGCAGGGCCAGTTCGTCCTTGATGTGCTCCACCTCGCGATCAAGCCGCTTGCTGAGTTTGTTGATCCGGTGCAGCCTGCGAAGCTTCCTGAGCGTGTCCTCCCCAGCCCGCACCTCCAGCCCCTCGACCTCCGTGGGGTGTAGCAGTAAGACCCCTTCCCTGCTGCTTGGCTCAGGTGGCTTGCCAGTCATCACATGCTCGTCCCAGAATATGAGAGCCGCCTGGACCAGGCGCTCACCCAGGGCATGGTCGTGTTTGATTCTGTAGATCCTGAAGTCGCTGTTACCCAATAGGACAGCCAGATGAGCAAAGCTGCAACCTGTGATCGTCGTGTACCAGAGGCACTGCGCCAGGTATGCCGACGGGACCTGGTCGCCCCAGGACGGACCCCACTGGTTGGCTGTAAAGACGCTCGCAGTCTTGCACTCGAGCAGCGTGTCAGTCAGTATGCGACCAGCATCGTCAATGACTGGCCCACCCTCTGTGCTCACCAGTCGGTCGACATGGGCAAACAGGTGCTGGTGCATTTGGTGGTGGATGGTCTGAGGGTACTCTTGGGTCGCGTGTCCAGTCACCCGCTCGTACTCCTGGGCGACAAAGGGCTCCAGGTGGTGGCCGAATCGAAGGTGTAACCCCTCTTGGGGGACATGCCCAATGGGTCTTGATTCATCACCCCTTGAAGTGAACCTCTGATTGGGTGCCATGTCACGCGCTCCACCGTCCGCCGATTGAGACTTCTCGAGCCAGACCTCGAGCGGACTCCTATGGGGTGAGAGCCCCAGCATCGCCCCAATGTCCGACCCACCTATGCCCCAGGGCCGGATAAGTTCACAAGCCCCTGATTTTTTGGATGAAATTTCCACAACACACCCCTTCAAAAGTAGATTGAGGTCTGATTGTATCTTTTAAAGAATCAAATTGTCAACTTATAAGAATCAAAGAGCAGGTTTTTTCTGTCATCGTTTGAGCTTGGTGACCAGGACCGACTCGACGGCCACGCCCAGAATAACGAGGTAGTCACCCTCGTGGTAGAGGTCCTTGTTCCCGACAAAGGCCTGGTAGTACCTCGCACCGTCCTTGACCTTGAAGTACAGGAGTTGGCAGGATCCCCTGGCGTCGTGGGCATAGATCAGGTCTTCGGTGGTGTGAGGGAGCGCAGGGTCGAACAGGACCAAGGTGCCTGACTGAAAGCCGTTTTGCCAGATGTCCTTGGGCTCCCTGTCCACAAAGTGCATGTAGAAGGCCGAGTCAGAGACGTTGCAACTTGTCGAAAAATAGGCCCTGTCTGGGCGATTGAGCCTGTGGTGGAACTCATCGACCTTGGTGTACTTCCCATAGTCGACGACGGGCAGTTGCTTAATTGGCGGCCCGGGGGTGTCGCTCACGAGGTGGGTGGTAGGGACCCCAAAGAGCTTGGCGAGCTGCTCCAGCCGAGAGTGCTCGGGGTTGCTGTGCCCCTGCTCCCACTTGGAGACTGATGCACGTGTCACGCCCAGGTGGGTCGCTACCTCCTGTAGCGTCAGCTTCTTGCCCAGTCGAAGCTCACGAATCCTTTGGCTGATCATGCCCCATCATAGTCACAGATC
>JBDKLR010000097.1:0-17300 GCA_039795515.1 Pseudomonadota bacterium
ACCCGCCTTGGCGCAGGCCCTGCTGGGTCTTCTCTTGTCGATCTTGTGCATGGGCCATGCCTTGGGGCAGCGCATGTACGACGGCAGCGGACGTCCACTGGGGCGAGTGGATGGCGACCGCTATTACGACGCTTCGGGCCGCCCCATCGGACGCGCGGATGGTCTGCACATCTATGACAGCTCTGGCAGACCGCTGGGGCGCATCGACGGCGATCGTGTTTACAGCGCATCAGGTTCCCCCATCGGACGCATCGATGGCGAACGCCTCTACAGTGCCTCGGGCTCTCCCATGGGACGCATCGATGGCGACAGGGTGTACGACGCCTCCGGTCGCCCCATTGGCAGAGCCGAAGGGTTGCGTCGCATGCAAATCATCATCTACTTTTATTTCTTCATGTAGATGCGGGCCTGTTGAAGGCCGTCAATATTGGTATTTTTGAACCGCTGATTCGTCCCATGCAATGCCATTGCCGGGTCGATCAGGCACGGTGACATGGCCATCGGCCAATTCGAACGGCTCGGCAATGATCGGGTTGCCCCAATCACGGTATTCCAGCCAATCGGCCGATTCGCTGGCGCGCAACAAATGCGCCGACACCTCGGGGTACAGATGGCTGGAGAGTGGATGTCCGGCAGCGCCGGCGATGGCAGCAGCGCGCATCCATCCGGTGACACCACCAATGCGCATCAAATCAGGCATGTAGACATCTGCCGCCTGCGCTTGAATGGCGTCAAAGAATGAACGCGCGCCGTAGATGTTTTCGCCAATCGACACGGGCGTTTGAAGTTCACGCGCCAGTTGGGCGCTTTGCGCGTAGTTGTCAAACACCACTGGCTCTTCAAACCAATAAAGACCTTGGTCGTCCAAGGCATGCATGCGCAAAATGGCTTCTTGCAAGGTTTGCCCTTGGTTGAAGTCACACATCAATTCAATCTCGTCACCGACGGCAGCGCGCACCAAATCGATCGATTTCAAATCTTCTTTCAAACTCGGACGGCCCAAGCGGATTTTGATGGCTTTGAAATGTCCTTCTGCCACCAAGGACCGCGCCTCATCGGCGAGTTTCTCGGTAGGAATCAACCACAAGCCATTGGTGTTGTAGGTGCGAATGCGACCCACACTGCCACCCAACATCGCGGCCAAGGGCAGACCCGCCGCTTTGGACAAGGCGTCCCAGATAGCCATGTCCAAACCCGCCGCGGCGATCAGACTCACGCCTTGCCGTCCCAGCAAATGCATGCCGCCGATCACATCACGGTACATGTCCAAAGGCGCCAGTGTTCTGCCTTTGAATGCCTCGGCCATGTCTTCGATCACCGGACCAATGTAGCGAATGGCGTTTTTCAAATAGGGCTCTAAATAACTGCGGCCAATCACACCCTCTTTGGTTTTGACATCGATCAAGATGAACGGCCACTCGGGGTAGGTGCCGACCTTGGCCACGATGGGGCGACGCATGGGGATGGAAACGGCACGAACCGTCACACTTTCAAAGGTCAGTTTTTCAAAGTGTTGCAATGGAAGTCCTTTTTCTGAAGAAGCAGATCACGTTGTTTTTGGCAGCCGTGACTGTAGCCAATTTGGATGGCCCAAAAATGAGACGCGACGTCAGCTTGTCCGAAGGACTCCAATGGTGTTGGGGTTTGCACCGCTGTCTTGGCCGGCCCGGTAAGGCCGACTCTGACAACGGTGCGGTGCCGCGGTAACGGCGCCAAGCTGACGTCGCATCTGAAAAAAACATGTTGTGAGCTTGCAAATAATGTATCTGTACAAACGCAGAATAAGTTTTGTTTTTTTCTTTATGGATGACTAAAATCAGAAATATATTCTGATATTTCACATTTTTACAAAATGAAACTAGACAAATTCGACATCGCGATTCTGGAAGCTTTGCAACGGGATGCCCGCTTGAGCTTGAATGATTTGGGCAAGCTGGTTGGGCTCACCGCCTCGCCTTGTTGGACCCGGGTCAAGCGCATGGAAGATGGCGGCCTCATCGAGGCTTACACCATTCAATTGAGTCCTGAAAAACTGGGCTTGCCTGAAACCGTCATCTTGCATGTCACCCTGGACAGCCATTCGGATGAGGCGCTGTTTGAGTTTGGAAAAGCCCTGGAGTCCATACCCGAGGTGCTCGAGGCGTATTTGGTGTCGGGCGATTACGACTATCACATCCGCGTGGCGGTGGAAGACACCAGAGGTTATGAGCGTTTCTTGCGCGAACGGCTGTACAAAATACCGGGCATCCGGCACAGCAAGTCCAGCTTTGTGCTCAGACGACTGAAACAAAGCCCATTGCCGGTGCGTTTGCCGGCGCTTGCTAAGTCTTAGCGGGCGGTGTTCGCGAAGACACCACAATGCCACCCACGATCAACAAGAAAGCCACGGCATGGTAGGCGTGCGGCGCCTCACCCAAGAGCACGGTGGACATGAGGGCGGCAAACAGCGGCGTGAGGTTGGCGAAAAAACCCGCCACGGTGGGACCGACGCGCTGAATACCCAGACCCCAACTGCGGTACGCCAACAAAGCGGGCCCCAGCGCCACGTAGAGCAAGGCGGCAGCCAGCGGCCATCCCCACTCGATGTGCGGTTGGGCCATGAACCGCCATTCCAAAGCCGTGCTGGCACCACACCAGAGCAGACCAAACACCATTTGGGCCATCAAAAACCAGGCCCAGTTGCTGCGGATCTCGGGCGGGTCTTGGGGCAGTGACAACAACCAGCTGTACAGGGCCCAACAGAGCACAGCGATCAGGATGTAGAGATCGCCAATCACCATCTCCACACGCATCAGGGTTTGCAAATCGCCGCGACCCAACACGCACAGCACCCCCGCGATGGACAAGGCAGCCCCCAGCAATTGATGCCGTTGAATGCGCTGCTTGAACCAGATCGCACCCATGGCCAGCATGAAAACCGGCACACTGGAGCCCACCAGGGTGACATTGATCGGCGTCGAGGTGTGCAAGGCCAGGTACTGAAAACTGTTGTAACAACCCACGCCCAGCAAACTCAGCACCGCATAGCGCCGCCAATGCGACCACAGAGCACTGCTGGGCAACAACACACGCCAGGCCCAGGGCATGAGCAGCACGGTAGCCAAGAGCCAGCGGAAAAAATTGAGGGTGATCGGCGGCACCATGTCGGCCACCACACGACCCAAGATGGAATTGCCAGCCCAAACCAGTGGCGGCAACAACAGCAGACCGATGGTGGCAGGTGTGAGGCTTGAGGGCTTGGTGGCGTTGAGCTCGGACATGTGGCGCTGACTCTACCCCAACACACGTTGGCGCGCGATGGCCGCCACGCCTTGCTTGTCCAGCATCCATTGAACAGGTTCGGACACGCACTGCAAAGCCAAACGCGTGGTTTGAACTTGCAAGGCACAAGCGGCTTCGCGCCCCATGAGGGCCAAGGCCCATGGGGGCATGATGTCCATCGCCGACTTCAAGACCAGCGTCATGAAGGGCTTGTCGAACCAATCGGTGGGATACGCCTCGATGATCCGCAGAATCTCTTGCGCCCTGTCATCGAACACCAACGCCCCTTGAAACGACCGCCATGCATGTCGCAAGTCCTGTTGGGTCAAGGGCAGATCGACCGCACCCAACAAATGCCCCACTTTGCTCATTTCATGCACGTATTGATCGCATTGCGCCGGGGTCAAGGTCTGCTTGGACAAATGTTGATAGGCCGACAAAAAAGAGTCCACCTCCACCACATGCACCCATTTGAGGAGATCGGGTTCGTTGGCCACATAGGCCCGCCCTTGCAGATCGACACCTTTGACATGGGCGTGGATGGCATTGACTTTCTGGATGCAACCCATGGCCAGGGCCTCGCTGCCGTAGGTGGTGGCCGCCACAAAGTAAGCGGTTCGGCCCAAGCGCTCTTTGAGCTTGTGGCGAAAGTCGGAATGGTCCCAAACGGCTGACAAGGCCCTGGAATGCAAGGACTGAACAATCAGCGATGACAACCCGCCGACCATCATGGCGGTGAAATGGGCGTGCACCCGCCAAACCATGGCGTCGGGACCGAACAAGCCCGCATCGCCGACTGGCATCGCGAAGTCTGCTGGCGACGACTTGGCGCCCGTCATGGCGCGCACCCGCGCGCCGATCAGCTCGGCCATCACGTTCTGAAATGGTTCAGGAATGTGCATGCACGTCCAATGAAAAAAGCGACCCGAAGGTCGCTTGAAATGCTACAGGAGCCAATCAGTTGCTCATGGACACGCCATTCATGGCCAAGCGCTTTTCGCAGGTGTTGTTGGCGATGGCTTTGTCGTGGTCGATCATGGGCTTGTAGAAGGACAAGTCGGTGAAAGTGGGCTCACTGGCACGCACGGGCAAACGGCCTTTGTCGGTCAACACCGAGAAACCTGCCAATGCCATGGTTTGGTCGGCGCAGTTGACCACGTAATCGATTTGCTGGACGCCGCTGGCACCCATGTCGTGGAACTCACGCACCTTGGTCAAACCATTGGTGTTGTTCATGGCGACGACTGCCCAGGTGTTTTTGCTGGAAGTGATCATCACAGCGTTTTCCTTGTCGGAAACCACTGCACTGCTGTCTTGGTCGGCGGCGAAAGCCACTTGAGACAGAACCAAACCGGCGATCAATGCGATGTTGCGAATCATGATGAAGCTCCTGAAAGTTGATGAATAGGGGCTGTTTGTTGAACAGATAAGGGAATATACCAGGTAAATAAGTTTTGTCCATCATTTATTTGGACAAATATTGGATATTTCGATCATATTTCAAATATATCTATTCAAAACCTATTCAAATACAGCATTCAGTGGCAAATAGCCCTGTTTCCAGGCACGGGAACCGCCTGACCAAAGACAAACCCCTCCTGAATGATGCTGAACACCGCGCAAGACTTGCGGCCTTTGGGCGTGCTGAACACCATGTTGCATTGCGGTCCACCGCCTGGCCCCCGCCCCCACTCGGCTTTGACATAGCGGACCTTGGCCACCGGCACCTTGAATGCTTGAGCCACGCCTTGCAAATCGTGTTTGCTGTAGCCCTTGATCAATTGGCAGTTGTCTTTTGTGACAAACAAAGTGGAGGTCTTGGCGTGCAAAGGTCCCGTTGCACACCAGCCCAGGCTGAGCAAACAAAGGCCGATCAGGTGTTGTTTCATAAGTCCCTCATGACATGCGGGGGTCAAGCCAACGGGATGGCATCCCAACGCGTGGTGTAGTTGGGCGATTTTCTTTCTTGCCGCATCTGCCAGCCTGTGTGTGCACCTTGCGTGGACACCTTCACCGTGCCGCGCCCATAGCGCTGGTTGAGTTTGTCCAAGGTGTTCATCAAACGCGTGTCTGTGGCCTGGGCAGGCTCCAGCCAATCGAGTTGATAGCGCCCCACCGGTGAAATATCGCCCAGCATCACGCCCGCTTTTTTATACGCATAGCCCGGCTTGAACATGCGCCCCACCAAGTCATCGGCCCAGCGATTGATCACCAGACTGTCATTGGTGGGTTGCGGCAGCGGCACAGTGACGCAAGGGTTGTACTGCGGTTGGTCTTTGCGAAAGCGGTTGGTGTGCAAAAACACCTGCAACAAGGCCGCGTGCGAGCCTTGGGCGCGCAACTTGACGCAGGCATTGGCGACAAAGGTGCTCATCGCGTCTTTCAGCACCGCGACATCCTGCACCGTGTTGCCAAACGAGCGGCTGCTG
This sequence comes from Pseudomonadota bacterium, assembly GCA_039795515.1. Lineage (GTDB taxonomy): Bacteria > Pseudomonadota > Gammaproteobacteria > Burkholderiales > Burkholderiaceae_C > Limnohabitans. Next base: position 5,691 of record JBDKLR010000097.1, read on the forward strand.
ATGATTTGCTGCTTGTCGGGCACCACGTCTTGCAAATCCACGCAAGCGGTGCCTTGCAGTTCACGCTGTGTTTTTTCAATGACCACGCCGAACTCGGCGCGCAGCGTGGGTGTGTGGGCCACGCGCAAGTCTTCCACGGTGTGAATGCCGTGCGCGGCCAAGCGCGCGGACAGGCGACGCCCCACACCCCAGACCTCGCCCACCTCGATTTGGCTGAGCAGTCGCGTTTGTTGCAACGCGGTCAGGTCGTTGACGTTGAACACCCCCTTGGACCTGGGATGCTTTTTGGCGATGTGGTTGGCCAGTTTGGCCAAGGTCTTGGTCGGGCCAATCCCCACACACACCGGAATGCCAGTCCACTGCATGACCCGCTCGCGCATTTGATAGCTCACCTCTCTGAGCTTGGGAATGCCGGTGAGATCGACGAAACACTCGTCAATCGAATACACCTCGTGCCGGGGCGAATAGCCGCTCAGGATGGACATGACGCGGTTGGACATGTCGGCGTACAAAGCGTAGTTGGAGCTGAGTGCCAAGATGCCATGGGCCTCGGCCAGTGCTTTGCACTCGAACCAAGGTTGACCCATGCGTATGCCCAAAGCCTTGGCTTCGTTGGAGCGGGACACCACACAACCATCGTTGTTGGACAACACCACCACGGGCTGGTTTTTCAGATCGGGGCGAAAGACCCGCTCGCAGCTGACGTAAAAATTGTTGCAATCCACCAGCGCCAGTTGCGTCTTCATGGGGCAACGGCCTCCCAGCGCACGGTTTGCAGCATGATGGGCTTGACCACGATTTTGTAACTGTCCAAATCGAAATCGCTGGCTTTGAAATCTGTCGTGTGGTGGGTCAAGCCGGTTTTGGAACACCAGGTGCCCCAATAGCACCAGTTGTGAACCCGGTGCTTTTGCACCCAGCCATGGGCTTCTTCGATCAAGTCCACGGGGCCACTGAATGGCCACACCTCGACCTGTGAATCCTGCAAGGCGGTGAGCAGTCGCTGGTCATGCGCGCGCCTGTCTTCCAAACCCACGCAAGCCCCCAAACAGGTTTTGATTTGCAAGCCAAAGCAGCCACGCGCCGATGCTTTTTCCAACCCCAAGCAGGCCAAACAAAGCCGATGCTGCTGCGCCAAGGCCTTGAGTTTCTCGTTGGCGGCACGCTGCGATGAAAACAAACCATACAGCCCAGGCGTTGCGCCCAAGTGAACGGTGGTGCCATCCACGACACGGGGCACTTGGCCTTGCGGTGTTTCTTGGAGTTGCAGCGAGCACAGGCTGCGAATGCGCCGCAGTCGCTGGTTGAACAACGGGTTGTCCGTTTTGATCAGTCGCGACTCCAACAACAAGGCACCAATCTCGCCTGCGGTTTCGATGATGTCGATGCGCTTGGTTTGCGCCATCATGCGAGCCTCGTCGGGCGCACGCATGTGGCTCATGACCCGGGCGCGCAGGTCCACGCTTTTGCCGATGTACAAAGGCAAGTGCCCTTCACCTCGAAAGATGTAAACCCCTGCGCCGCGCGGCAACTCGGCCCACTGGCTGGGGTCTGCACTGAAACTGACCACCATGTCTGTCATGGCTCAGCACAGCTTGTGGATGTTGTTGGTGACCACGCCCCACACGATGAAATCGTCTTCTTCCTTGATGAGCCGAGGTGGATACAAGGGGTTTTCAGCCACCAACTTGACCACCCCACCCCGTCGGTACAAACGCTTGACCGTGAACTCGTTGTTCAACTGGGCAATGATGATGCTGTTGTGCTTGGGGTCGATGCTGCGGTCCACCAGCAAGGCATCGCCTTCATAGATGCCAATGCCCGTCATGGAGTCGCCCTTGACGCGGAAGATGTAGGTGGCGTCCTTGTTGCGGATGAGTTGCTGGTTGAGGTCGATGCGCTCTTGGGTGTGATCGGCGGCCGGCGATGGAAAGCCCGCAGGCACGGTGCTGCTGCACACGTCCAGCCACAACGGACTGGTCACCACCGGGATGGGGGGATCAATGGACATAGACTGGGATGACATGATTCAATAATACTGTATAAATCAACAGTATTGTCAACGCCACCTGCACGAAGCCCCTGATGAACACCACCGTGAGAAACCTGGTCCTTGTTTTGGGCGACCAACTCAACCAAGACGCCACCGCGCTCGACGATTTCGATCCGGGGCAAGACGCCATTTGGATGGCCGAAGTGGACCAAGAGTCCACGCATGTGAAATCGTCCAAGCAAAGAACCACGGTGTTCTTGAGCGCCATGCGCCACTTCGCCGCCCAACTGCGCGCCAACGCTTGGCCACTGATGTACAGCGAACTGGATGACCCGCACAACAGCGGTCATTTGGCTGGCGAACTGCACAAAGCCATTGCACAGTGCCGTCCGCAGCGCTTGGTCATGACCGCACCTGGCGACTGGCGGGTGTTGCAAAGCTTGCGCCAAGTGGCCCATGAACACGATCTGCCGCTGGAGATCCGGGACGATCAACACTTCTTCAGCACGGTGCGCGCATTCACCGAACACGCGGCCCAGCGCAAACAACTGCGCTTGGAATTTTTTTACCGCGAACTGCGTCAAAAAACAGGCGTGTTGATGGAGGGCCGACAACCCATGGGGGGTCAATGGAACTTTGACACCGAGAACCGAGGCAGTTTTGGCAAGCAAGGGCCTGGTCAGGTGCCCGCACCCAGCAGGTTTGCGCCCGACGCGATCACACAGGGTGTGATCGACCTGGTCCAACGTCGGTTCGCCGACCACCCGGGCAGTCTCGACCATTTTGGTTGGCCGGTCACGCGCGCCCAGGCGCTTGAAGCCTTGTCGGGGTTCATCGCGCATCGCTTGCCCCAGTTTGGCTTGTACCAAGACGCCATGTGGGAAGGCGAAGCATGGCTTTACCACTCGCACCTGGCCTGCGCCTTGAACCTCAAGTTGCTCAACCCGAGAGAAGTGGTGGCCGCTGCCCAAGAAGCGCTGGCCCAAGGCCATGCACCACTGCCCGCCGTCGAGGGTTTTGTTCGTCAAATCCTGGGGTGGCGCGAATACGTGCGCGGGATTTATTGGACCCACATGCCGCACTACCAAGATCTCAATGCCATGCATGCCCACGCTGAATTGCCGGCGTTTTACTGGACAGGTGACACCGACATGGCTTGCTTGCGTGATGCGATTGGTCAAACACTGGCCCATGGCTATGCCCACCACATCCAACGCCTGATGGTGACCGGGCTGTATGCCTTGCTGCTGGGCGTGGAGCCACAACAGGTCCATGCCTGGTATTTGTCGGTGTATGTGGACGCGGTGGAATGGGTGGAGTTGCCCAACACGCTGGGCATGAGCCAATTCGCAGACGGTGGTCTGATGGCCAGCAAACCCTACATCGCCAGTGGCAAATACATCGAACGCATGAGCAACCACTGCCAAGGCTGCAGGTTCAAGCCTGCACTGTCGACCGGGGTGGACGCCTGCCCTTTCACCACTTTGTACTGGCACTACCTCGACAAACACGCCGATGTGCTGGCGAAAAACCCACGCATGTTGATGCAGTTGAAAAACCTCAACCGCCTGAGCGCCGAGCAACGGGCTGCCATTGCGGTTCAAGCACAAGCCTTGGGTGTCAGCAGTGACAATGCGGCTTTACAAGCGAAGTCTTCATGAAAAAAATCACTGCACTGCTGTTGTTGGTTTGGAGTCTGGCCAGCCATGCCGAATGGCAAGCCTTCAATGACGCCGACGATGGCACCTGGTACCTCGACCCCACCACCCAAACCACCGGTGCTCAACCACGCATATGGACCTTGTTTGACCACCAACAACCTGTGGGGGACTTTGGTGTGCGTTCGGTGAAAACCCTGGTGGAAGCCGATTGCAAAGGTGGTTGGTTGCGCGAAATTTCACTGGTGGTGTTCAACAGCCCCATGGCGCAAGGCTCGATCTTGCGCAACACCTCGCCCGGCACACAGAAAATTTACCCGCCCCCGGGCAGTGCTTACGAACGCTTGGCGCAACGTCTTTGCGACAAGCCCTGAGAAGAGGGCCTGCACTCAGACAAAGCCCAAGGGGTCTGGTGATGTCCGGCTTCAGGCGCTTTGCAATTCTTTCGCCGCCACCGGTTCGGGGGTGCGGATCAAATAATCGAATGCGCTGAGCGCCGCCTTGGAGCCCTCACCAGCCGCGATCACGATTTGTTTGTAAGGCACCGTGGTCACGTCACCCGCCGCAAACACGCCGGGCACATTGGTGTGGCATTTGTCATCGATCACGATTTCACCGAATCGGCTCAACTCCAACGTGCCCTTCAAAAACTCGGTGTTGGGCACCAAGCCAATTTGCACGAACACACCTTCCAGCGCCACCGTGTGCTCGACTTGGGTGGCACGGTCTTTGTACTTCAAGCCATTGACTTTTTGACCGTCGCCCGTGATCTCGGTGGTCTGGGCATTCACCTGAATGCTGACATTGGCCAAGCTTTTGAGCTTGCTGACCAACACCGCATCGGCTTTCAAACTGTCTGCAAATTCAATCAAGGTGACATGCTCGACCACCCCAGCCAAGTCGATGGCGGCCTCCACACCGGAGTTGCCACCACCAATCACCGCGACGCGTTTGCCTTTGAACAAGGGGCCATCGCAGTGGGGGCAGTAAGCCACGCCCTTGTTTTTATATTCTTGTTCGCCAGGCACATTGACATTGCGCCAGCGCGCACCTGTTGACAGGATGACACTGCGCGCACTGAGCACGCCGCCATTGGCCATGTGCACTTGCACCAGACCACCCACCTCGCTGGCGGGCACAATTTTGTCGGCGCGTTGCAAATTCATGATGTCCACCTCGTAGTGGCGCACCTGTGCTTCCAATGCCGCCGCGAACTTGGGGCCATCGGTTTCCAGCACAGAAATGTAATTTTCAATGCCCATGGTGTCGTTGGTTTGTCCGCCAAAACGCTCAGCGGCCACGCCCACACGAATGCCTTTGCGCGCGGCATACACCGCCGCCGCCGCACCAGCAGGTCCACCACCCACGATCAACACATCGAAGGGGTCTTTGTCATTGAGCTTTTGCGCGTCGCGATCGGCCGATTGGCTGTCGAGTTTGCCGACGATTTCTTCCAGGCTCATGCGGCCTGAGCCGAATACCTGGTCATTCAGATAAACCATGGGAACCGCCATCACTTGGCGCTCCTCCACTTCCGCTTGGTTCAAACCACCATCGATCACCGTGGTTTGGATGCGGGGGTTGTAAATGGCCATCAAGGTGGCGGCTTGCACCACATCGGGACAGTTGTGGCAAGACAGGGACATGTAAACCTCGAATTTCATGTCCTTGTCCAGCGCTTTGATTTGCTCGAGGACCTCTGCTTCGACCTTGGGTGGGTGACCACCGGTCCAAAGCAAAGCCAACACCAATGAAGTGAATTCGTGACCCAAGGGGATGGCCGCAAACCGAACGCCCGTGGTTTCGCCTTCTTTGGCGATCACAAACGAGGGCTGGCGTCCATCTGTGCCGGTGTCATCAAAGCTCACCTTGTCAGACAGTTCTGCAATCTCTTGCAGCAACTCACGCAGCTCGGCGCTTTGCTCGCTGCCGTCAAGCGTGGCGATCAAACGGATGGGGCTGCGCAGGTTTTGCAAGTAGGCTTGCAACTGGCTTTTCATGGATGTGTCGAGCATGGTGCGTCCTCAATCAGGGTCAATTAGATTTTGCCAACCAGGTCCAAAGAAGGTGTCAGGGTCTTGGCGCCTTCTTTCCACTTGGCGGGGCACACTTGGCCGGGGTTGGCGGCGGTGTACTGGGCAGCGGTCAGTTTGCGCAAGGTTTCAGACACGTCACGGGCGATTTCGTTGGAGTGCACTTCGGCTGTTTTGATGTGGCCTTCGGGGTTGATGATGAAAGTGCCGCGCAGTGCCAGACCTTCTTCTTCAATGTGGACGCCAAAAGCACGTGTCAATTGGTGTGTGGGGTCGCCAACCAGGGGGAACTTGGCTTTGCCCACAGCAGGCGAAGTCTCGTGCCACACCTTGTGTGAGAAATGGGTGTCGGTGGTGATGATGTACACCTCGGCACCGGCTTTTTGGAAAGCGGCGTAGTTGTCAGCGGCGTCTTCGATTTCCGTGGGGCAGTTGAAGGTGAAAGCGGCGGGCATGAAGATGAACACGTTCCACTTGCCTTTCAGGCTGGCTTCGGACACTTCAATGAACTTGCCGTTGTGGAAAGCTTGGGTTTTGAAAGGCTGAACTTGCGTGTTGATCAAAGACATGGTGTTTCCTTTGTGTTGGTTGATAAAAACTATCGAATGAGAAAAACTCATTGAGGCGAATCATAGTCAAAAACAATGCTTTGGTTCATTGTTTGTCTCAATCAGGGTCATTGGAAACCTCTAATGGCTGCGGCTGCCAAAGGCCCAGCCCAGGCGTCACAGCTTGTCGCGGTGGGCCAGGGTGGGAAACAACTTGCACCAAGCCACGGCCACCATGATGGTGCCCACACCGCCAGCCACCACCGATGCCACAGGCCCCCACAGCGCGGCGGTGACCCCCGATTCAAACTCGCCCAATTCATTGGATGCGCCGATGAACACCCCATTGACCGCCGCCACCCGACCGCGCATCTCGTCCGGCGTTTCCAATTGCATCAGGGTCAAACGCGTCACCACGCTGATGTTGTCGGCCGCCCCACAAACCGCCAAAGCCATCAGAGACAACGCAAAATGTTCTGACAACCCAAACACCACCGATGCCAAGCCGAACACCGCCACAGCACCCAACAACTTGTAACCCACATGGCGCTTGATCGGCCAACGTGTCATGACCACCGACATGCACAAAGCGCCAGCGGCAGGGGCCGAGCGCAACAAGCCCAAACCATCGGGCCCCACATGCAAAATATCGCGCGCAAAAATGGGCAGCAAAGCGGTGGCCCCGCCCAGCAACACCGCAAACAAGTCCAATGAAATGGCGCCCAACAACAACTTGCGCTCCCACACAAACGCCACACCCGCAAACAAGGACTGCCAACCCATGCTTTGGGATCGCACCACATGCGCGTAGCGCACCCACAGCGTCAACAAGGTCGAACAAGTGAACAGCACCGCGCACACGGTGTAGACGGTCAAGGCACCGGACAAATACAACAAACCTCCCAAAGCGGGTCCCGCGATGACCGATACCTCGACGCCCGTGGAACTCAAGGCGATGGCCCGTTGAAAAAGGGGTTTGGGCACCAGCAAGGGGGTGATGGCTTGCTGCGACGGCATTTGAAAAGCGCGGGTCATGCCCATGACCAAGGCCACACCAAAGATCAGCGTTCGGCTGACTTGTCCCTGCGCTGTGTTGACAGCCAAAACAACCGCAACACAGGCCAGCACCACCATGCAAGTGGCAAAGATACGGCCGCGATGCAAACGGTCGACCACCTGCCCTGCGTGCAATGCCAACAACAAAGCGGGGATGAACTGGATCAATCCGACCAGGCCCAAATCCCAAGCGCTGCCGGTCAATTCGTACAACTGCCAGCTGATGGCCAGCATCAGCATTTGATGCGCGGACACACCAAAGACGCGGGCCAACCAAAACCGCATGAACTGCCGCTGCGCCAGCAGTTCGGCAAAAGTAGCGTTCATGCCCTCATGTGTGGAATCGGTCATTTGCTTTATTATCGACGCGTGCATTGCCGCACACGTCCCATTCTTGTCCAAGGACCACCCCATGCGCGTTGATTCATCAAATGCCCGCCCCCCAGTGCAGGCAGCCAAGCCTCCCAAGCCACAACGCAAACCCCAGGTCGACGAAGCGCCCAGACCCGAACCCGCCAAACCACCCCCTCAAGCGGCCCAAAACAAACGGGTTGACGTCCGCGCTTGAACTGGATTTTTCGACTCTTTTTCTTGCTGGTGGCAGGCGCTGTGCTGCTGCTGGTGCTGCTGATGTCGCTGATGGGCTTGGCGTTCAGCATGCTTCGTTGGTTGGTCACCGGGCAAAAACCCCAAATCGCCGTGCTGTTTCAAACATACCGGCACTGGCAGCGTCAAGCGGCCCAACAAATCTACCCGCGCCAGTCAGATGATGTGATCGAAGCCGAGGCGCGCGAAATCAAGCCTTCCGCCCCCCAGCCCCCTCAAATCGACGACAAGCGGTGATCTTTGTAGGTTTCGCGCAGCTTGGTTTTCAAAATCTTGCCGGTGGCGGTGTGCGGCAATTCATCGACAAACACAATCTCGTCTGGCAACCACCATTTGGCGATGCGGGACGCCAAGTGCGTCATCAATGCGTCTGAGGTGACCGAAGCACCTGCGCGACGCACCACCAACATCAAGGGGCGTTCTTGCCACTTGGGGTGCGACACCCCAATCACCGCGGCCTCGGCCACGGCGGGATGCGAATTGGCACACAACTCCACATCGATGGAAGAAATCCATTCGCCCCCGGACTTGATCACGTCTTTGGCTCGATCGACCAATTGCAAATAGCCATCGGGGTCAATGGTGGCGACATCGCCGGTGGGGAAGTAGCCCTCTGCATCCAACACCTGCCCGCCTTCGCTTTTGAAATACCCACTGGTCACCCATGGGCCGCGCACATGCAAATGGCCAAACGCCACGCCATCCCAGGGCAAGGACTCGCCGTTTTCGCCGACGATTTTCAAATCCACGCCCCACACACCGCGACCTTGCTTGAGCTTGACCTTGACCAGGTCTTCAGCAGGCGTGTGCGCGTGCTTGGGCAACAGTTTGCTGATGACGCCAATCGGACTGGTCTCGGTCATGCCCCAGCCCTGCACCACTTCCGCGCCAAACTGCTGCTCGAAACGCTCGAGCATGGCGCGTGACACCGCCGCGCCACCAATGCCCACACGCTTGACACCCAGTGTTTGGGGGTCGAGTTCCGGATGCGCATCCAAATACTGGAACAACATCAACCACACCGTGGGCACGCCTTGCGAGAAGGTGACCCGTTCTTGCTGCATCAATTTGAAAATGCTCTCGCCGTCCAAATGCGGCCCGGGCAAGACCAACTTGGCACCGACCATGGCAGCGGCATACGGTGCACCCCAGGCATTGGCGTGGAACATGGGCACGATCAACAGCAAGGTTTCAGCCGAGCTGATGCCAAAGGTGTCGGGCGCCAGCTCCATCAAGGTGTGCAACAAAGTGGAACGGTGCGAATACAGCACCCCTTTGGGGTTGCCGGTAGTGCCCGAGGTGTAGCAAAGGGAAGAGGCACTGCGCTCATCGAACTCGGGCCACGTGTGGCTGGTGCTTTGCGCAGCCATCAGCTCGTCAAAGCAATGCAAATGGGGCAAAGCAATGTCGGGCATGTGGGCGCGATCGGTCATTACCACGAAATGCCGCACCGACTTCAACAGCGGCGCCAGTTGCACCACCAGCGCTGCAAACGTGACATCGAAAAACAGCACCTGGTCTTCGGCGTGGTTGATGATGTAGTCGATTTGCTCGGGGAACAAACGCGGGTTGACCGTGTGCAGCACCGCCCCACTGCCCGACACGCCGTAATACAGCGCCAAGTGCCTGAACGAATTCCAGGCCAAGGTGCCAACCCGATCGCCTTGCTTCACACCCAGCACCTGCATGGCCTGCGCCACTTGGCGCGACAAGAGACACATCTCGCCCCAATTGGTGCGGTGCTCGCTGCCCTCGGGCAAGCGCGAGACGATCTCGGTGTTCGGGTGGAAAGTGGCCGCGTGCTCCACCAAAGAAGAAATCAGCAGCGGCCGGTCTTGCATCAGTCCCAACATGGCGAACTCCTGCACACAGGTGATGAACTCAAAGGCGTTCGATGATGGTGACGTTGGCCATGCCACCGCCTTCGCACATGGTTTGCAAACCATAGCGCTTGCCGCGTTGACCCAAGGCGTTGATCAGCGTGGTCATCAGCTTGGTGCCCGACGCGCCCAAGGGATGCCCCAAAGCAATCGCGCCGCCATTCACATTCAGTCGCGCGGGGTCTGCGCCCAAGGCTTTGAGCCATGCCAAAGGCACAGACGCAAAAGCCTCGTTCACCTCGAACAAATCGATGTCGTCGATCTTCATGCCCGCTTTTTTCAAGGCGCGCTCGGTGGCGGGAATCGGCGCTTCCAGCATGATGACCGGGTCGTGACCGATCATGGTCATGTGGTGGATGCGGGCCAATGGCTTGACGCCCAAGGCTTTCAAGCCGCGTTCGCTCACCACCATGACGCCCGTGGCGCCGTCACAGATTTGGCTGGCATTGGCCGCTGTCACCACGCCGCCCTCTTGCAACAACTTGACGCTTTGAATGCCGGCCAAGGTGGCGTCGGCACGGATGCCTTCGTCCGCCGTGTGCATCTCGCCGCTGGGCTGCCCGTCGGTGTTGAGCACCGCCACAGGCAGGATTTCGTTTTGAAAAGCCCCTGCTTGGGTGGCCGCTGCCGCGCGTTGGTGGCTGAGCAAGGCGTACTGGTCGAGTTCGTCTTTGCTCAGGCCGTATTTCTTGGCCATCATTTCAGCGCCGACAAACTGGCTGAAAACTTGATCGTTGTAACGCTGGTTGATGTGGGGGCTTTGGTAAAAGCCCATGTTGGCTTTTTGTGCCAGCACCGTGGTGCTGAACATGGGCACGCGGGTCATGGACTCGACACCTGCGGCAATGACCACGTCCATGCTGCCAGACATGACGGCTTGCGCGGCAAAGTGAATGGCTTGCTGAGAGGACCCGCATTGGCGGTCGATCGAAGTGCCAGGCACCGACTCGGGCAGCTTGGAGGCCAAGACCGCGTTGCGCGCCACGTTGGTGGACTGTTCGCCGATTTGGCTCACACAACCCATGAACACGTCTTCCACCAGCGCGGGGTCGGCGCCGGTGCGGTCGATCAAATCGTTCAAAACCTGGGCGGCCAGGTCCACGGGGTGCCAGCCTGATAAACGGCCGCCTCTTTTGCCACCGGCGGTGCGGGTGGCGGCCACGATGTAGGCGTCTGACATGGTTGTCTCCTGTTGGTGTGTCGAAGTCAAAAAAGTGGGCAGGGCTTAGCGCGGCGCCATGCGTATGGCGCCATCGATGCGGATGCACTCGCCGTTCATGTACTGGTTGGTGAGCAGCATTTCGGCCAAATGGGCGTATTCGTCGGGTTGGCCGAGACGCTTGGGAAATGGCACCGACGCAGCCAGCGCTTCTTTCACGTTGTCGGGCGCGGCTTGCAGCAACGGTGTGTTGAAGATACCCGGCAAGATGGTGTTCACCCGAATGCCCTCGCCCATCAAGTCCCGCGCGATCGGCAAAGTCATGCCGACGATGGCCGCTTTGCTGGCCGAGTAGCTGGCTTGGCCGATTTGCCCGTCTTCAGCCGCCACCGAAGCGGTGTTGACGATGGCCCCGCGCTCACCATGGAGCATGTCCAAGCCCATCATGCCTGCGGCTGATTTGGCGATGCAGCGGAAAGTGCCGACCAAATTGATTTGGATGATGCGATCGAAATGGGCGGTGGGAAAGGAACGAATCTCGCCGGTGGTTTTGTCGCGGCTGGCGGTTTTGATGGCGTTGCCCGTGCCCGCGCAATTGACCAAGATGCGTTCTTGGCCATGGGCGGCACGCGCTTTGGCAAAGGCCGCGTCCACTTGTTCTTCCGAGGTGACATCCA
>JBDKLR010000098.1:0-14877 GCA_039795515.1 Pseudomonadota bacterium
CGTCCGCAGGCCCGTTGGTCGAACAAAATCACATGGGTGTTGGACGGATTGAAAAGTTGTCGGTGTCTGGGACTGCATCCGCTGCCAGGGCCGCCATGCAAAAAGATCACGGGCAAACCCCGAGGGTTGCCGCATTGTTCGAAGTACACCTCATGGCCGTCTACCGAGGGCAAAAATCCATGTGCAAATGGCTCGATGGGCGGAAAAAGGCGGTCATTGCTGGAGGTTTCCATGCCCTGCATCCTATTCGCTCAAATGCGAGGGGGAAACCCTAGGGGCAATTCAAGATATTCATGAGGCCAAATTCCATGTCTTGCCGATAGGCAAGGAGGCAGGGCGCAGGCACAGTTCACACCTGTGTTCGAAATGTCTTTGAACACCAGTTGCCGCAATCCGCGGTTCCATTTTTTTGGAGAAACATTATGAAATGGCAAACACCTGCAGCTAGCGACATGCGTTTCGGTTTTGAAATCACCATGTACATCGCCAATCGTTGATTGGGCTGGTCTGCCTGGGGCAACCCGGCAGACCTCACGACATCCATTTTTTGCATTTTTCAAATTCCGCGCTCGTCGCGGTTTTTTTTCTTAAAGCGGCATTATTTTGAAAATCCATGTTCTCGGTTCGGCAGCAGGTGGCGGTTACCCCCAATGGAATTGCAATTGCCCCCAGTGCACCGCAGTGCGTTCTGGCAGCGCCCATCACCGTGCGCGAACACAGTCGTCGATCGCCATCACCGCCAACGAACAAGACTGGGTCTTGGTGAACGCATCGCCAGACGTGCTCCAACAAATCAAAGCCTTTCCAGCCTTGCAACCCGCCAGGCAATTGCGTGACACAGGCATCGCTGCGGTGTTGCTCATGGATGCCCAAATCGACCACACCACGGGCTTGTTGATGCTGCGTGAGCATCGGCAAAAGCTCCCGTTGTGGTGTCATGCCTTGGTCAAAGAGGATTTGAGCAGCGGCAATCCCTTGTTCAAGGTGCTGGCGCATTATTGCGGGGTCGAGTGGCACGGTCTGAATTTGGATGAATCCTTTCACATGCCCGGCTTAGAGCCTTTGCAATTCAAGGCCTTGCCGTTGCTGAGCAACGCACCGCCTTATTCGCCCCACCGTGACAAACCTCAGCCTGGGGACAATGTGGGCTTGTCGGTGACCGACACAGCCACGGGTCGCCAGTTGTTTTACGCGCCAGGTTTGGGGCAAATGGAAGCGCATGTCTGGCAAGCCATGCAAAGCAGTGATTGCGTTTTGGTGGACGGCACACTCTGGACCGATGACGAAATGATCGCCTTGGGCGCTTCCAAAAAAACCTCCCGCGCCATGGGGCACATGCCGCAAAGCGGGGCTGACGGCATGATCGAGTGGCTCGACAAACTCCCTGCCACCGTGCGCAAAGTGTTGATCCACATCAACAACACCAACCCCATCTTGGATGAACAAAGCCCGCAACGCTACATATTGAATGCCCATGGCATCGAGGTCGCCTATGACGGCATGGAGATTGAACTGTGAACAACTTGATGAACGAAGCTTTCTCAGACACCCGCACGCCATGGAGTGCTGAAGAATTTGAAACACTGTTGCGCGGCAAGAGCACCAGCTACCACATCCACCATCCGTTTCACGTGATGATGGCCGAGGGCAAACTCACACCAGCTCAGTTGCGTGGTTGGGTGGCCAATCGTTTTTATTACCAAATATCCATCCCGCTCAAAGACGCCGCCATCTTGTCCAACTGCGACGACCGGGAAATCCGTCGCGAGTGGATTCAGCGCATCCTGGACCATGACGGTGTGCAAATGGGCGGCATCCACGATGAGGGGGGCATTGAAGCCTGGATTCAATTGGGACAGGCGGTTGGTCTCAGCAGAGACGATGTCACATCATTGCGCCACGTGGCACCTGCCAGCCGATTTGCGGTCGATGCCTATGTCAATTTTGCAAGGCAACAACCTTGGCAAGAAGCGGTGGCGTCAAGTTTGACCGAGTTGTTTGCCCCGCACATCCATCAACAGCGCATCACCACCTGGCCCGAGCAATACCCTTGGGTTGATGCCACGGGTTTGCAATATTTCAAAAACAGGCTCACACAAGCCAGGCGCGATGTGGCCCATGGCCTCACCTTCACGCTGCAATATTTCAGTCAAACACGCGCTTTGCAAGAGCGCGCACTGGATATTTTGCAATTCAAGCTCAACGTGCTGTGGGCCTTGGCTGACGCCATCATGTTGGATCAATGCGAGATTCAAATCACAGGACCCAAATCATGAACGACATCGATGAATTGCTCTGCAGCACACCCAGCGTGGCCGCCATGTTCAGGCTGCAATGGGAAGAAGTTCAGCAAAACTGGGTGCTTCTCTACCCCGAGGGCATGGTCAAGCTCAACGGCAGCGCCGGTGAAATCATGCGTCGCTTGAACGGTGAAAAAACCGTTCAAGCGCTGATTGATGATTTGGAAAAAGATTTTGGTGCCAGTGGATTGCAGTCAGATGTGCTGGCATTTTTAGACATTGCACAAACGCAAGGATGGATTCAGTCATGAACCTGCAACCTGCGCCTGCGAATCCTGTCGTCGGCCCACCGCTGTGGTTGCTGGCCGAGATCACCTATGCCTGTCCATTGCATTGTGTGTTTTGTTACAACCCGGTGGACTACACCCAAAGCGGCCCTGAACTGAGCACCGAAGAATGGTTCAAGGTATTGCGCGAGGCACGCGCCGCAGGGAGTGTGCAGTGTGGCTTTTCTGGCGGCGAACCTTTGGTGCGCGACGACTTGGAGTTGCTGGTGGCAGAGGCCCATCGCTTGGGTTTTTACACCAACTTGCTCACCTCGGGCATTGGTTTGACAGCACAGCGTGCACAGGCCTTGAAGGCCGCTGGTTTGGACCATGTGCAGTTGTCGTTTCAAGATTCCACCCGCGAGCTCAACGACTTTTTGTCCCACACCAAAACCTTTGCCTTGAAGCAAAAAGCCGCCGAGTTGATTCAAGCCAACGGCTGGCCCATGGTGCTCAATTGTGTGATCCACCGTTTGAACATTGACTACATCGACAAGATCATCGAATTGGCAGTGGACTTGGGCGCCGAGTACTTGGAGTTGGCCAACAACCAATACTATTCATGGGCTCAAATCAACCGCGATGGCCTCATGCCCAGCCGTGCGCAGTTGGAACGCGCCGAACGTGTGACCAACGAATACCGAGAAAAATTAGGCAAGAAATTGCGCATCTTTTTCGTGGTGCCCGACTATTACGAAACCCGTCCCAAAAAGTGCATGAACGGCTGGGGCAATGTGTTTCTCACCATCACACCCGACGGCTCCGCATTGCCTTGTCACACCGCGAAGATGATCAAGCATTTGGAATTTCCAAATGTGAAAACCATGGATGTGAAAGACATTTGGTACGAATCCCATGCCTTCAACCATTACCGTGGCGATGCGTGGATGAAAGAGCCTTGTCGAACATGCCCTGAAAAAGAAAAAGACCTGGGCGGTTGTCGTTGCCAGGCCTTGATGTTGACAGGCGATGCGGCCAACGCCGATCCAGTGTGCGACAAATCAGCATTCCACCACGTGGTGCAAGAGGCCGTTGCTTATGCACAGGTGCCGGATGCAGAGCGGGTGCAGGTCAAACCCCTGGTGTTTCGAGACCCGATCAACTCGCGCAAGCTGAGTTCGGTGGAGAACTGATCAGCCACACAGATGGCACTGTGCTCCTCTTGGTAACCAGGCGCAATGCAGTCAGTCCAGACCCAAAGACCACAGCTGCGTCGAACGCGCGCCACTGCGACAAAAAGCCAGCACTGGTTGTGCGGCGTTGTTGACCAACTCGGCCATTTGCACGACTTGCTCGGGCGTGATGGCGCCACTCACCACAGGCAAGTAGTGGTAGGTCAAGCCAGCGGCTTCGGCGGCGGCCTGCATGGTGGCTGAACTGGGTTGATCTGGGCCGCCTTCCATGTCTGGACGGTTGTTGATGACGGTTTTGAAACCATGCGCCGCGATGGCCGCCATGTGTTCTGGGGCCAGTTGAGGCGCGGTGGCAAAAGCATCGGTGTGTTTGGTGACTTGCATGAATGTCCTGGTTGATCAATGACCTGAGGCTGCAGGTGCGGGCGCGGCGTGTCCGTCGCCTTTGGCGGCTTCTTTGCCGGCGGCGCCAGATTTGCCATGGGACTTGGCCTGGCCTTTGCCGTGGCCATGGCCGCAAAGCATTTCGATGACTTTTTCGCCCACGGTGTCGCCGGCCACGGGTTTCCATGGCGTGGCTTGTGTGCTGGTGAAGAGTGTTTTGCCTTCGCCCATGGCTTCGGATTTGGAGGCGAAAGCCAAGGTGCGGCGGCGACTGTCATGACAGTCGTATTCCATCAAGGCCAAACGGGATTGCACGCCAGATTTGGTTTTGTCAAACAGGTCGAACAAATGCCAGGCTTGCGGGTAGACGCTGCTGGCGCGGATTTTGTCGGGATCGATATAGACCACAGCCAAGTGATTTTCGTCCACGGCTTCCCAATCGGCCACAGCCAGCCAAGGTTGGCAAGAGAGCCAGAAGGTCAGCATCCATTTCAAACTGCGCATGGTGTTCATGCGCCGGATTTTGCCACCGTTAACCCCCCACTTCGCCGCACGGTGCGACCGCAGGCCTGAGCCAGCAAATCGGGCTCGGATGCCCAGATGCTCAACTGTTGGCGCGCGCGGGTCATGCCGGTGTAGACCAACTCGCGGGTGAGCAAGGGGTTGGGGGTGTCTGGCAAGACCAACAGCACTTGCTCGAACTCCGAGCCCTGCGACTGGTGCACCGTCATGGCAAACACCGTGTCCACCGCACCCAAGCGGCTGGGCACTTGCCACTTGATGCCACCTTTTCCATCGGCAAACGCCACCCGAAGGCGCTGGGCCTTGCCAACCCCTGTTGGCAGGCACAACCCAATGTCGCCGTTCATCAGACCCAGGCTGTAGTCGTTGCGCCGCGCCATCACTGGTCGACCCACGAACCAGGGTGCATCGGCAAAGCCCAAGGCTTTTTGAATCTGGGTGTTGAAGGCATGCACGCCCCAAGGTCCCTCGCGCAAAGCGCACAAGACGCCGATCTGGGCAAAACCAGACAGCAGTGCCAGGGCTTGCGCGTCGCTGGCAGGCGCACCTTGTTGATGCGGGGCCAACAACGCCAACCAACCGCTCCATGCGGCGCAAATCTGCTGCAGGGTGTGCTTGTCGTGGCTCTGTCGTCCTGTCAGACGCGACACGATCTGGTCGCCGGGCCAACAGCCTTCGGGGGCGGCTTGCCACAAAGACATCAAAGCGTCGGTGTTTCCGGCATTGGCCGCTTGTGCCCATTGGCCTATGCCTTTGCTGGCGTCAAACCGATGGCTGTGGTGCAGGGTGATGGTGTTGGCAGCCAGCCATGGCGCTTGGCAGAGCTGCGCCATGACCGCACCGGCTTCCACCGAAGCCAGTTGGTCTTTGTCACCCAACAGCACCAAGCGTGCTTGGGGAGGCATGGCTTGGAGCAGGCGCGCCATCAAACCCAGGTCGATCATGGACGCTTCATCCACAACCACCACATCGGCTTGCAGTTCTGGCGCTGCGTTCTGGTGATTGCTTTGCAACAACTTGTGCAAGGTGTGCGCTTCGGTGGGCAGACAGTGGGCTTGATCGGCGGGCCCGTTGGAACGCGCCTGGGCCATGGCCTGCGCCAAGCGGGCAGCGGCTTTGCCTGTAGGAGCGGTCAACAAGGTTTGCAAAGGGCGCGGACTGCTGGCGTTCAACAAGAGGAGCAACTTCACCACAGTGCTGGTTTTGCCGGTGCCCGGCCCGCCCGTGATCAGGGTGAGGGCATGGGTGGCCGCGTGGGCACAGGCCCGGCGCTGGCTGTCATCTGGCTGTGCAGTGCCAAACAAGGCATTCAGAGCGGTTTCTAGGTCTGCTGGGGCTTGGCATGTTTGCAGTTGCAACTGTTGCAGGCACTGGCGAATGCTTTGTTCGGCGGCCCATGCACGACGCAAATAAAGACGCAGACCATCCCTCACCAATGGCGATGCATCGCCTTGGACCCAAGGCAGGCTTGGCAGGGCTTGCCACAAGTCTGCCGGCAAGGCTTGCAGCGCCAGCGTGGGCCAATCCAACACGTCGGCCGCATCGCCCGAAGAGGAGGGCACCTCGAAACAGGCATGGCCGCGGCCCCATTGGTGGCTGGTCAAGGCTGCCAGCCACAGGTGGCGTTGGTCGTTGCTGGGTTGCAGGCTTTGCAGCAAGCGCGCCAATGCGATGTCCAACTCGTTGAGCGGTGTTTGAGCGGTGCCAGACCAACCCGCTTGCACCAAGCTGGCCAATTTCATGGGGTCACCTCGGCAAACAAAAGGTCCAGTTGTTGAATCAGAGCCCATGACGGTCGCAGCGCATGCACCCCCGCATCGGGTGCGTCGATGCCACGCAAAAACACATAGACTGCGCCGCCCATGTGTTGTGTGTAGTCGTAGCCCGGCAATCGGTTTTTCAGCAAGCGGTGCAGAGCCAGGGTGTAGAGCACGTATTGCACTTCATAGCGTTTGGCCAGCACCGCAGCCTGCAACTGGGGTGGTTGGTAGCCGTCCAGTTTGTTGGACTTGTAGTCCAGCACCCAATAGCGCCCATCGTGCTCGAAAACCAAGTCCATGAAGCCCGTCAGCATGCCTTGCATCACCTGGTTTTGCAAAGCGGGGCGTGCTTGACCGGGCAAGACATGCTGCTGAATCAGGGCATCCAATTCACTGCTGGCCAAACGTCCTGCGCACAGGCTGAAGTCCATCTCGGCCCAGCATTGGGCTGGGGCGAGCTGCTGCAAGCAAACGGGAGAAGCCAAGGGCTGGGTGGCATGGTCAGCGGCCATCAATGGCAAGGGTGTGGTCAAGACACGGTTCAGCCAAGGCTGGATGCTTTGTTGCGCCTCTGTGGGCAGTTGCAGCCAATCGGTTTTGCGCTGCAACAAGTCTTGCCAGGCCTGTTGTGTCCATGCGTGCTGTGCGGATGGTGCTTGGGCCAACGGCCATCCGTTCACGGCTTGCCACTCCAACAGGTCGTGCAGCAACGTGCCATAGCGCGCGCCGGCAGGAAAGCCTTGCCATTCGGAGACGGCGTCAGGGGTGGTGTTGGAAAGTTGGAGGAATTCCACAGGCGATGCGTCTTCGTGCGCGTCGATGAAAGCTTCTTCGCGTGAGGTGCCGGCTTCCAGGCCCCGGGTGAGGCTGCTGAAGCTCGCGGTCCACCAGCGGCGGTGTGCCGCTCTTGACGGGGTGCGTGCCGCTTGGCTCAAAGCGGCAGGTTGGGGCGCTGAGTAGCGCAGCCCATCAGGGGCAGGCAGCGGGTGGATGGCGATGTCGGGGCAGGTGCCCCACAGGGCGTCGAGTTGCTGGCGCAGATCGTCGTGGTTTTGGCGTTGCAAGAGCTGGGAGACGGCGCTCAGCTTCAATCCCTCGCCCTTGCCGGAGAGGTTGTTGGCGGTGTTGGCCATGCCCACCCACAAGCCGCGCTTGGCACGGGTCAGCGCCACATAAAGCAGACGCATGTCTTCATCGACGGATGACTCGGTGATGTCTGGAGCCTCCTCCGCGTCAGGGTCTGGCGATTTGGTTTTGCCCGCTGTTTTGAAGCTGCTGAGAAACGGCACGAACACCAACGGGTATTCCAAACCCTTGCTCTTGTGATAGGTGACGATTTGCACGCATTGGGCATCGGTTTCGAGCCGGGTTTTTTGGGCTTCTGGGCTGTCGCTGCTGTGCTGCATTTGTTGCACCAGGTGTTGCAACAGCGCAGGTGGTCCTTGCAGGCTTTGCGACGCGTGTTGCAACAGTTCTCCCAAATGCAGCAGGTTGGTCAGGCGTCGCTCACCCCATGGTTCGCGCAGCAAACGCGTGGCAATGCCTTGCTCGTGTATCCAGGCATAGAGCATGGGCAGCACACCTTGTTGTTGCCACAGTTGCAGCCAGCGCTGGCATGACTCAGCCAATTCATCGGCGTGTGGTTCGTCTTGCAACACGGTTTGCAAATCGGTCAGGCTCAAGCCCCAGACACGCGTGGCCCATGCGCTGCGCAACCAGGCGGATTGGCGCGGTGCGCTGATGGCCCGAAGCACCCGCCAAAGGTCTTGCGCTTCTTCGCTTTGGTAGACATTGGCATGGTCTGACAAATACACACTGGGCAAACCCACTTGACGCAGTGCGGTTTGCATGGCCCGCGCTTGTACCTGGGTGCGCACCAGAACCGCCAGGTCACCGGGTTGGATGTCGCTGTGGGTGTGGAGCAAGGCGGCCATTTGCGCGGCGAACCCCTGTGCCATGTGCTGCAGGTGCAGGGGCGCGGTCCACTGGGCTTTGTCGGTGTCGGGCGGGTCGCCCAACAGCCAGACGGTGAAGGGCGGCAGGGCTTGTCCTGCGGCATCGTGCAAAGGCAAGGCGTCACTGCGGCCATGGACATCGACAAATTCAATCTGACCCCATTCAGAGTGAAACGGCTGCGAGGCTTGGCCAAACACATGGTTGATGGCGCGCACCAAGGCGGGTGTGGAGCGGAAGTTGCAGTCCAGGTTGTGCAGGGCTTGGGGGTCGTGCGCCAATGCCGAGTCGCGCGCATGGATGTAGGTGCGCAAGTCGGCACCACGGAAACTGTAAATGGCTTGTTTCGGATCGCCAATCATGATCAAGGCGTTGTCATCGGTCACCGCCTGGCGATCGTGAATGCGGTCCAAGCTCTCGTACTGCCACGGGTCGGTGTCTTGGAATTCATCCACCAAGGCCACCGGGTACTGCGTGCGGATGGCCGCCGCCATTTGGCCTTGGTCGGCGTGCAAAGCGGTGTGCAGGCGTTGCAACAGGTCTTGAAAGTCAAACGCCGATTGCTGTTGCTTGGCTTGGTCGTACAGCTGACGCACCTCGTGCGCGGCGTGATCCAGCAACAGCGTTTTGCAAACGGGTTCAAGCAGCTGGTGCTGCTTGAGGGCTTCGATGTGCGCAAACACCGGATGGTCTGAGGCCTGTGCCCAGCCTTTTTCTTGCAAACCACTGAGGGTGAAACGTTGCAAGGTGTCGGCATGAATGTCTTGGCCATGTTCGGCCCAGGCTTGCAGAGCTTGCAACCAGCTCGTCACGTGGTCGGCACGCGTACCTTTGAGTTTTTTGGCAGATTGGGCTTGCATCACTGAAGGAACCACTTTGTCAGTCCAAACGTGTCGCGCAGCCACCACCAACTCGTCGTGTGTGGTCTGCCATTGCACATAGGGGGCCAACACCTCGGCAGGTGATGGCGGTGGAGCACCGGGTGGTTGTGGCTTGCGGTCCAGGGCTTGCCAACGTTTTTTCAGCTCGGGCAACAAGGCTTCGGGATGGCCACCGAGCTGTTGTTTCAAGACTTGTTGCGCCGCCAAGGGCAAAGGGTAATACCAGCGTCGCCAATGGTCTTGCAACAACTGGGTGATCAAGACCGAGGGGTTGTCCAGGTGCGTTTGCTCGAACAAGTCGCGGCTGTGCAGCGCAAAGCTGCCCAGCATGCGCCGGCTCCAAGCGTGGATGGTGAAGATCGCCGCTTCGTCCATGTTTTGCGCGGCTTGGTGCCACAAGGCAGCACACCGCGGCCATTGCGCAGGCGGGATGCTGTCCATCAGGTCTTGCAACAGGGGGTCGGCTTGGGGCGAGGATTGTGCGATGCGTTGGTCCAGCCAAACAGCGGCTTCATGCAAGCGGTCGCGGATGCGTTCACGCAGTTCGGCCGTGGCTGCTTCGGTGAAAGTCATGACCAAAATTTGCGAGGGTTGCAACGCCCGGCCCTCAGGGCGACCATGGCCCAACACCAAACGCAGGTAGAGCGCGGCCAAGGTCCAGGTCTTGCCTGTGCCCGCACTGGCCTCGATGACTTGACGACCGCGCAAAGGCAGTTGGAGCAGGTTCAGGCTGCTCATGCCGGGTCCTCCGCACGGTGGCGCAAGACGGCTTGCAACAAGGGGCCGTAAACCCGTTCGGCCCACACGGGCAAGTCTGGCCAGAGGTCTTCAAACGCAGGAAACGCCCGTTGCAATGATGGTGAGGTGTCCCGCTCGCCTTGGCGTTGATGGCCGCCTTCAAAGGCATGGCGCGCTGCGGCATGTGCCGCTTGGCTAGCTTTGTCGGGGTCCTTGGCCATGTGTTGGCCGATCAACCACGCACACCCGGTTTGGCGGGCCAAGGGCAAAGGCGCTTGCCACGCGTGTCGGTACACATCCACCAAGTCTGTGAGCAAGTGTCTTGCTTCGTCTTCAGACAGCGCGGGCAACACCAGCAGGCCATCGAGGCCGCTTTGCAAACTGGTGGTGGACAGGCCCGATGCGTTGGCCGTCAAATGGCCCAGCCACAGACCGCACAAGGTGTCCAACCGAGGGTGTTGGGCTTTGGTCATCAACTTGCCTGGGCGCAAATCGATTTGCAATGCACTGCCGTCGGGGCGCATGCGCCACATGCCGTGTTCGCCACCCCACTGGAGGTGCAATGTCACACCATGTGCTTGCATCTCCAGCACCTGACCGGGCAGCACAGGCATGTCATCGCGCCACCAGTTGGACAGCCGTTGCCACACCGCCTGATGAACTTGCCGCATCTCCTGCTGTTGCAACGCACCAAAACCACCCAGGGCCAAGCGTCCCTGCAACTTGTAACCTTGGAGGATGTCGTCTTCCTGTGCCGCATACAGCAGTTGTTGCTGCAGGTCGAAAGATGTCAATCCATCGGGCTCGAAGGGCTCGGCCTCTTCGCTGGCTTCGGGTGGCACATCCAAACGCACTTGCAAATGGTGATGGAAATACACCTCCACCGGGTGGCGCAGCAACACCGACAAATGCTTGGTTTCCAAGGTGCTTGGCAACGGCAGAGGGGTGGGTGTGGGTGAGCTGTTGGCCGTTGTGGTTTGCAAGGCCGCTTGCCAATCCGAGGCGTAGGTGCGAAACGCGCTGCCCGGGGTGAAGTACTGCAAGGAAAACGGTTGCAGCGGTTGCAGCGGCGCTGCAAATGCGATGCCTTGGCCCTTGGGCACATGGCATTGCCTCAAATGGTCGAGCAGTTGCGCCACCAACACCGAGGGGGGCAACTCGGCATGGTCGCTGGCACGCCGACCTTGCCATGACAGGTACAAACGTTCGCGTGCGGACAACAAGGCTTCGAGGAACAAATAACGATCGTCCTCCCGGCGGGCGCGGTCACCCGCACGACCCAGGTCAGGATGGCTGATCAGGTCGAAGTCGCGCGGTGTCGGTGCACGGGGGTAAGCGCCGTCGTTCATGCCGAGCAAACAAACCACTTTGAAAGGAATGGCGCGCATGGGCATCAGGGTGGCAAATTGCACGCCGCCACCGATGAAGCGACTTTGCAAACCACCTGCGTCCATGCTGGCCAGCCAGTGGCTGCGCACCACGGCCAGCGGCAATGGCGCATCGAAGTGGGCCAGCCGACATTCGGCCAACCAGTCTTCCAATGGTGGCAACACACGGTCCAAGATCCGTTGGCTGGCGTCGTCCGTGGCTTTGAAAAAACGCAGCACCAAATCTTGCAGCAGTTGTATCCAAACCGTGGGGGTGTGGGGTTGTTGCAGTTGTTGCAAGCTCAGGTTCATGTCGCGCAACCAGCGCAGCAAACCCGACATCAGCGGGGCATCCAAGCCATCAACGCCCGGCTCGGCCCAGGTCTGCTGCCAAATGGCCTGACCCGCCGCGGCTTCGCCCATGGCGTAGCCGAGCAACAGTTTTTGCAAACCAAACGCCCAGGTGTTTTGGGCGCTGTCTGGCGTGTCAGGGGCCATGCCCCAGGGTTGACGGTGATCGGCGTCCAAGCCCCAGCGCACGCCGGCCTGCACCAACCATTCATGGGCTTGTTGCACATCCACAGGGCTGAGTCCGTAGCGGGCGCACACCGCTTCCACTTGAAACAAGCCCAGCCATTCCGTCAGGCTCAAACGCAGTTGCGGCAACTGCAACAGGGTTTGCAAGGCTTGCACCAGCGGGTCGAGGTGGGGTGTGGTGTCGGCCACGGCATAAGGCAGGTGGCGTGCATCGGTCGGGGCGAAACGGCCAAACACCGCGTGGACATGGGGTGCAAACGCGGCCATGTCAGGCACCATCACCATGATGTCGCTGGGTTGCAAGGCGGGGTCGGCGTCCAACCAGGCCAACAAGCGGTCGTGCAGCACCTCGACTTCGCGTTGCGCCGAATGCGCTTGGGCCAAGGTGATGCTGTCGTCCTCAGGGGTGCGCTCCTCCTGCGAGGTGGGTGGCACAGACAGGTGCAACACCGCCGATTGCAATTGGTGCAACACCGAAGGTGTTTGGCCTTGGTCCAAGGCCTCTTGCACCGGGTCGATGAACACGTCCTGGCGGATATAGAGCGCGGCATTGGCTTCAGAGGCTTCGAATTGATCGATGGCGTGCAGGTAATCGCGGCCGTGTTTGCCCCAGGCCGCCAACAAGGGATGACCCTCGGGCACCAGGCTTTCAGTGAGGTGACCCCAGTGCTCTTGGCTGGGGTTGTGCACGAACATCAGCACAGGCATGACCCGTCCCAGCGCCACCAAGGCTTCCAGGGTTTGCAGGGGCAAGGCGGTGATGCCAAACACCAGCAAGCGCGGTGGCAAGCCAGGAATGGGCTGGCCCTTCGGCCATTGTTGGAGGGCCTGCATGAAGGCTTTGTGCACCTGCGAGCGCGCAGAAAATGCGGCGTCTTCAGTGGTCAAACCGCTTTGCACGTCGTTCAACAAATCACGCCACATGGCGGCTTGCCACAGGTGTTCGGCTGGCAGGGCTTGGCCCTGGTCCAACACATCACGACCTTGTGCCCAATGGCCGAGCCAATCGGCGCGGTAGTTTTGATAACCGTCCAGCACATCGGCGAGTTGCTGGGCCAAGCCAAAAGCGCGCATGCCTTGGGTGTCTTCGCCCAGGTAATGCGCCAAAGGGGCGAAACGCGCATCGTTCAGCCAATGCGGCAGACGTCGAAGGATGCGCCAGACCAAAGGCGCTTTGTCCAAAGGCATTTGGCTGGGCAAACGCTGCGCGCCCAACACGGTGCGGTAAATCTGCCAGAGCTGCGCCGAGGGCAGCACCAAACGCGTGGCGGCGCAAATGCCCAAGGCCTGGTCGCTGGCCAAAGCCAATGACAACCAGTGCTTCATGCCATTGCTTTGCACCAGGATGGTTTCAGCGGCCAAAGGGGGCAGCGGATTGGCCTGGACGTGGCTCACCAACAGGTCACGCAGACCTTCCATGCGGTTGCTGTGCAACACCATGAAACCAAAACGGGTGGGAGAGCTCATTGAAGATCAGCGAGAGGCATGGCTGCAAGCTTAAAGCAGGTGTCGGCTCATGGGGTGAGCTTGGCAGCCGGTTGGGGCTCAGAAAGGGGTTCAAACCCCTGTCCTTCGACCTGCAAGCCTTGGGCCGATAGCTTGCGCGCCGTGCTGGTGCCCATGCCACTGACGCGTTGCATCAGATCAGCCCAACTGCGAAAGGGGGCTTGGGCTCTTTCGGCCAGGATGCGGCGGGTGAAAGCTGGTCCCACACCGCGCAGGTTGTCCAGCTCGGCTTCGCTGGCTTGGTTGATCTCCAACGCCCCCAAAGGCAGGTGGGCGCAAAGGGTGATGAGGCAAAGCACATGGCGCATGGTGGTCTCCTGAAAGACCGATTGCAACACCTCCTTGGGTGCAGCGGAGGAAGTGCGGCTGACAAATACAGGGGGTCAACGTAGCGGGTTGATGTACTTGGAGAAATCGCTCACGGATTGGGTCACCTTGGGGTCTTCCATCACTTGTTTCATGGCGATTTGCCCCAAAAATTCAAACGCCACACGCATGCCATCGGCGTTTTCATACTTGATCAAGTCGCGCGCTGGCGCGCTGCAATCTTGGAACAAGACTCGTTCGAAATAGCGCGCCAATTGTTGATCAATCTCTGCTTTTTTGCGCTCTGACAAACTCGAGATGTCACTCAAATGGGGATGCGCGTTGATGGCTTTGGCGATCCAACGCACCAGCAGGGTCAGGTCTTTGGGCGACGACGATTCAACCAGGCATTTTTTGAGTTCGTCGGCGTAAGGACCCGCCTGGGCCTGACTGGCCAGACCCAAGACGGCGATCATGATGAGGGATTTGAGTTTCATGGGCTGCTTTCAGTGGTGGTTGAGCCATTGCATGTATTGGCTCACCCCGGTTTGGACATCGGCAAACACATGGTCGCAGCCGCTGGCGCGCAGCGCACCCAGGTCGGCCTGGGTGAAGCACTGGTACTTGCCCCGCAAGGCATCGGGGAAAGGCATGTAGCGGATCAGTTGTTGTTGCACGGCCTCGGCCAGGCTCAAGGGCGTTGCGCGCGAGGCGTTGACCACAGCCAAGGCCACGTCATTGAACGGTTGGGCCCGGCCTGTGCCCAGGTTGAACAAACCGTTTTGATGGGGATGGTCGAAGAACCACAAATTGACCGCCACCACATCGTCGATGAAGACAAAGTCACGTTGTTGTTCACCCGCGGCATAGCCGCCGTAGTCACCGAACAATTTCACATGGCCGTCTTGCAGCCACTGGTGGTGCTGGTGAAACGCCACGCTGGCCATGCGACCCTTGTGTTGCTCACGCGGACCGTAGACATTGAAGTAGCGAAAACCCACCACCTGCGCTTTGTTTTGCTTGAAGTCGTGGCCCATTTCACGGCGCATGCGCTGATCGAAGAGCAGTTTGGAGTAGCCGTAGACATTGAGCGGCTTTTCAAACTCGGGGGTTTCCACAAAATGGCTGGAGCCGCCATAGGTCGCAGCCGAAGAGGCGTACAACAAGCGGGTGCCTTGCGCTTGGCAGGCTTCCCACAACTGGCAGGACACGCCGTAGTTGTTG
>JBDKLR010000099.1:0-14296 GCA_039795515.1 Pseudomonadota bacterium
GGCCACACCCAAGACCAGCAGCACCCACATCAGGTAGCGGGTGAGTGCGCGGTGGTTCAAGGCCCATTCGGACAGGTTGAAACCACGACTGGGCACGTGTGTGTCTTTCATGGCTTGGCCCCGGGCGCTTGGTAAACAGTCACTTTCTGGCCAGGCGACAGCACATGCACGCCTGCTGCGACCACTTGTTGCCCGACTTGCAAGCCCGACTGGACCATGACTTCATTGCCTTGGATGGTGCTGACTTCAACCGCTTGTGCACGCACCGTCATGGTGGCGCTGTCCAGCAACCACACCGTGGTTTGACCGCCCTCTTGACGAATGGCGGTGGTGGGCAGGTTGATGGCTTGCGACTGCGCGGTGCTGCTGAGCAACACAGTGAGGGTGCTGCCCAAAGCAGCGCTGCTGTCTTTCAGGGCTGCGCGCACTTGGAAGGTGCGGGTGACCGGGTCGGCACTCGCGGCGATTTCATGCACCGATGCGTCTTGCAATGTGTCGTGCCCCCAAAACTTCACTTTCAGCGCTTGGCCTTGCTTCAATGAACCCACATGGTCCTCAGGCACCGCGAACACCGCGTCACGTTGTCCGGCCTGAGCCATGCGAAACACCGGCATGCCCGCACTCAACACCTGCCCGACTTCGGCGTCGACACCGGTGATCACCCCAGCTTTGTCGGCGAACAAACGGCTGTAACCCAATTGATTGCCTTGGGCGGACAATTGCGCCTGCGCTTGATCCAGTTGGGCTTGCGCGGCTTTCAACACGCTGTCGCGGCGCTCGAGTTCGGCGCTGCTGATGAAGCCTTTGTCACGCAGTTCCTTGAAACGTTTGAAATCGGCCGCCGCCAAGTCGCGGTTGGTTTGTGCCGAACTCACCTGCGCACGCGCCGCATCCACCGAGAGGTGGTAATCCTGCGCATCCATTTCAGCGAGCAACTGACCCGCTTTGACACTTTGGCCCAGTTCCACATGGCGCTTGACCAATTTGCCACCCACCCGAAAACCCAAGCGCGACTCGACACGCGCACGCACCTCACCCGCGTAGGAGGCGTTGGCAGACAAGTTGGTTTGGCCAACCGTCAACACCTTGACCGCGCGCACGGGTTCGGGCGGTTTCGGGGGCGGCGAACAAGCCACCAAAGCAGCAGCCACAAGTAAGAGGACCGGGTTGAAACGGGACATGGTGATTCCTGGGAATTAATGACTGACTGGTTAGTAATTTACGGTCAATGCATGCTTTTTGTCAAGCGACAATGGAATAACCATGTCCTCCGTCAACCACTATGAGAACTTTCCTGTCGCATCGCTGCTGTGCCCGCCAGCCTTGCGCCCCCCGATCGTGGCCATTTACCATTTCGCCCGCACAGCCGACGACATCGCTGACGAGGGCGATGCCACACCCAGCGAGCGCCTGACAGCGTTGGCGCAACTGCGACAGGATTTGCAAACAGTGTTGGAGAGCCCGGATTCATTGGGCCTGCAAAGCCCGGATTTATTGATCAATTTGCGACAGCAAATACTGACTTTTCAATTGCCTGTTCAACTGCTCTTCGATTTGCTGGACGCCTTCCAACAAGATGTCGAATACACCCGCGACGCCCGCATTTACAAGAGTCGCGCTGAATTGCTGGACTACTGCCGCCGCTCGGCCAACCCGATCGGTCGTTTGTTGCTGCATCTGTATGGCGTGAACGACCCGCTGTCGCTGGCGCAAAGCGATGCGGTTTGCAGCGCCTTGCAGCTGATCAATTTTTGGCAAGACCTGAGCGTGGACCAGCCCCGAGGCCGCCACTACCTGCCCGAGGGTGCCGACCTGGCCGAGGAAGTGGTGTTTGCCCGCCAACTCATGCTGCAAGGCGCGCCCTTGGTGCACACCTTGCCGGGGCGTGGCGGCTGGGAGTTGCGTCTGGTGGTGCAAGGCGGCCTGCGCATCTTGGACAAAATCGAAGCCACCAACACCCGCCTTGAACGCCCCCGCTTGCACAGCCACGACTACCTGCGCATGCTGTGGCGTGCGGCGCGAATGACACAATCGCGCCCATGACGCCTCAGCAATATGTCCAAGAAAAGGCCGCTGCATCTGGCAGCAGCTTTTATTACGCTTTTTTGTTTTTACCGCCGCCGCGCCGCGCCGCGATCACCGCTTTTTACGCCTTTTGCCGGGAAGTGGACGACGTGGTCGACGATGTGCAAGACGCCAGTGTGGCGGCGCACAAACTGGGCTGGTGGCAACAAGAGGTGGCGCGCAGCTTTGCCGGCCAGCCGCAACACCCCGTGATGCAAGCCCTCATGCCCTTGTGTGGTGACTTTGGCATCACCCAAGACCATTTGCAGCAAGTCATCCAAGGCTGCCAAATGGATCTGAGCCAAACCCGTTACCTGGATTTTGCGGGCCTGCAAAGCTACTGCCATTTGGTGGCAGGGGTGGTGGGCGAAGTGGCGGCGCGCATTTTTGGCCAAACCGACCCGCAAACCACGCCCTATGCCCACACCTTGGGACTGGCATTTCAACTCACCAACATCATCCGCGACGTCGGCGAGGACGCCATGCGGGGCCGCATTTACCTCCCTGTGGACGAATTGCAGCGTTTCGAGGTGAAAGCCCAAGACCTGCTGCAAAGACGCGACAGCCCGGCCTTTCAAGCACTGATGCAGTTCCAGGCCGAACGCGCCCACAGCCTGTACGACCAGGCATTGGCGCTGCTGCCCGAGGCCGATCGACGCAGTCAAAAACCCGGCCTGATGATGGCCAGCATTTACCGCACCTTGCTGCGCGAAATCGAAGCGGTACGCTTTCCTGTGTTGACCCAGCGCGTGGCCCTCACGCCATTGCGCAAGCTGTGGCTGGCTTGGAAGATGCAAGCGCTGGGGCGTTTTTGAACCCCATCACCATCGTGGGTGGCGGCTGGGCAGGGTTGGCCGCGGCCGTGCGAGCCACCCAGCAAGGTTGGCAGGTCCGCTTGCTCGAAGCCGCGCCGCAGTTGGGTGGCCGCGCCCGGCGGATCCAGCACCAGGGCTTGGCGCTGGACAACGGCCAACACATCCTGATTGGCGCTTACCGCGACACCTTGCAACTGATGCGCACCGTCGGTTTGCGGCCCGAAGAACTGCTGTTGCGCTTGCCCATGAATTTGCAATCCGCCCAAGGCCGAGGGCTGCGACTGCCCGACCTGCCCAAGCCGCTGAACCTGCTGTGGGGCGTGGCCACCGCCACGGCTTGGTCTGCGGCTGACAAATGGGGCTTGATGCAACGTTCTTTGGCTTGGCAACTGGCAGGCTTCAGGTGTGATGCCCAGACCACCGTGGCCAGCCTGTGCCGGGGTTTGTCACCCAGGGTCATGGCCGATTTGATCGAACCCTTGTGTGTCTCTGCGCTCAACACGGCCTGTGACCAAGCCAGTGGCCAGGTGTTTTTGCGGGTCCTGAAAGACGCCTTGTTTTCAGGACAAGGCAGCAGCGACATGCTCTTGCCACGGGTGGACCTGGGCCGTTTATGGCCCGATGCCGCGCTGGCCTGGCTGGAAAAGCAAGGTGCCGAGGTGGTGTTGGGGCAGCGGGTCAGCAGCTTGGAACCGCACTTGAACACGCCCGTGCTGTTGGCTTGCCCCGCCTGGGAAGCCGCAGCCCTCACACAAAGTCTGGCACCCGATTGGGCTGCCCAAGCCGCCGCCTTGCCGCACACCGCCATCACCACGGTCTATGTCCGCACCTCGACACCACGGGACTGGCCCTCGCCCCTGTGCGCTTTGGCCAGCCTCCCAGATGCGCCTGCGCAATTTGCATTTGACAAGGAACGCATCAGCGGTCTGCCTGAGATGCATGGCGTGCTGGCCTTGGTGGTGAGCGCCAGCGGTGGGGACCGCGACCCACTCACCCAAGCAGTGTTGTGCCAAGCGGCCACGCAACTGGGTTTGCACGACCTGGAGGTACTGACCACGGTGGTGGAAAAACGCGCCACATTCGCCTGCACACCGGGGCTCAAACGACCTCCCTTGCAAGTGGCCAAGGGCGTGTGGGCTTGCGGGGATTACATCGATGGCCCCTACCCCGCCACTTTGGAGGGCGCGGTGCAATCGGGATTTGCGGTTGTGGCCGCCCTGTCGGGCCAGCGCATGGGTGAAAATACCGCATGACTTCTTCTCCGCGCTTCACCGCCGAGCCGCCTTATTCACATGGCCAGGCGGCCAAAACAGCCATTCTTTATTGCAATTTGGGCACCCCAGAGGCCCCCACGGCGTCCGCCTTGCGCCGTTATTTGGCCGAGTTTTTGAGCGATCCCCGGGTGGTGGAAATCCCGCGTTTGCTCTGGTTGGCCATTCTGCACGGCATCATTTTGAGGGTGCGCCCCGCCAAATCCGCCCACAAATACGCCAGCATCTGGACGCCCGATGGATCGCCTCTCAAGGTCTGGACCGAGCGTCAAGCCCAAGCCTTGCAGACCCACATGCGCGACACCACGGTGCAGGTGCGCTATGCCATGCGCTATGGCTCCCCTGCCATTCCAGCAGTGCTGGAAGAACTCAAAACCCAAGGTGTGACGCGTGTCTTGGTGCTGCCTGCTTACCCCCAGTACTCGGGCACCACCACGGCCAGCGTGTTTGACGCGGTCTACAGCTGGGGCCTGCGCACCCGCAAACTGCCTGAGATGCGCTTTGTCAACCACTACCACGACCACCCGGGCTATATCCAGGCCTTGGCACAAAAAATCCAAGCGCATTGGGACACCCATGGGCGCGCCGAACAACTGGTCATGAGTTTTCACGGCGTGCCCGAACGCACCTTGCACCTGGGCGACCCCTACCACTGTGAATGCCTGAAAACCGCGCGTTTGCTGGGCGAAGCGCTGCAATTGCGCAAGGAATACTACAAGGTGTGTTTCCAGTCTCGCTTTGGCAAAGCCAAATGGCTGGAGCCCTACACCGAGCCCACGGTGCGAGAGCTCGCGCAAACCGGCACCAAGTCCATCGATGTGGTCTGTCCAGGTTTCGTCAGCGACTGCTTGGAAACGCTGGAAGAAATCGCCATGGAAGTGAAAGCGGCCTTTTTGGAAGAAGGCGGCGAGCGCTTTCATTACATCGAATGCCTGAACGACAGCCCGTTGTGGATCGAGGGATTGCAAGCCATTGCCCAAAGCCACATGGGTGGCTGGCCGACTTCGGATCAAGCAGCTTCTGAAAGAACGGCGTCTAGACAGGCAGCCTTGGCACTGGGCGCCAAGGACTGATCACTGACCGCTGGCGGGTGCTGTGGTGGCAGCAGGCATTGCCGCTGGAGAGGCAGGCGTTGTTGTCGGGCTGTTGGGAGTAGTTGACACAGCAGCAGTGCCTGGCGCCACAGGGGTGTCTGATGCGGCTGGGGCGCTGTCCGTGCCGCCAGGAGGTGGGGGCAACACAGGCGGCGCAGGCGTTTCAGCCGTGGCAGGCGTCTCAAGTTTTTTATCCAACAGATTGGGGTTTAAGAGCGCCGCGGCTGCCAGGGCCACCACGAACAACGCCGCGATCTTCATCATGTAACCACTGCCCGTGGAGGATGTCTCTGCCTGAGGTTCAGCGGAAGTGGAGAGGTCTGACAAAGCCGCTGGCTGGACTGAATCCGGCACATCCTGGGGGGCTGCGGCTTGAGTGGCCTGATCCGTCGCAGGGGCTTGTTCTGATGGGCCTTCTTCAATGAATGCGGGTGGCTGTGCCAGTTCGTGCAAGGCCTCGCCGCGCATGAGCGGGGTGGTGGGGGCAGGAACAGCCGCCATCGAAGCGGAAAACTTGGGTGTGTCAGCTTGCGCCGAGACGTGCTGAAAATGGTCTTCTTCGGGCGGTGTTGGCGCGGGTTGCTGGCCAAACAACTGCGACTCGCTCATCTGCAACAAAGCCGCGACTTTGCGGGCGGCGGTCAATTTGACACTCTCGCTGTAAAAAGCGGTCATGCCGCCTTCTTCAATTTGTCGGATTTGCTTGACGGACAAACAGGCGCGATTGGCCATGTCCGCCAACGCCCAGCCCTGCGCTTCGCGCTTGAGGCGAACCGCACTGCCATCAATTTGGGAGACATCCGACATTCAGACCCTTTGGCAAGTCAGGGGGGTCAAGATCACTTGACCAGGAGCAGTTCGCCCTTGATGGAAGCGCCTTTTTGGACAGACAGGGTTTGGTAAACCACATGGCCATCGACGGAAGCGGAGGACGTCACGATGAGTTCGCTGCATGTGGCAGTGCCAGAGAACTTGCCCTTGATGTGCAAACTTGAGCAAGTGACCACGCCCTCGACTTGGCCACGTGAGCCAATGGTCAGTTCATCCACTTGCACCTGGCCATTGAGTGAACCTTCCACATGGATGGCACCCTTGGCTGAAATCTCACCGCGAAACGAAAAACCTTCGCTCAGGATAGAGGGCTTGGTGGCGTTGGAGGAGATGATGTCCATCATGTTGTTTCTCTGAGGTTGGGCAAGCGTTTGGTTTTCTGCGGAAGGGGGTGTTGCCGGGGCCGCGAGAGGGACTTCTGGCTGTGCAACAGGGGCTGAATTATTGTTTGCTGTTTTGGATTTGTTGAACATACTGCGCGGTTCGAATCACTTTTTGAGGATTGACCGGGTATCCCCCGACCAAAATCTCCAAGTGAAGATGCTTGCCCGTGGAAGAAGAACCGGTGCTGCCAATGTAGCCCAACAGGCTGTCTGGGGTGACTTTGTCGCCCACTTTGACTGACAGTTGTGCCAAATGTGCATACAGGGACTCTACACCGTTCAAATGCCGAATGACCACCGTATTGCCATATTGAGGGTGGAATTCTGCCATGACAACGACCCCGGACTTCACGGCGAACACCTTGTCGTCACCCGTGCCGCTCATCAGGTCAAGGCCTGTGTGGAAATGGGTCTTGCCCGTCAAGGGGTGTTTACGGATACCAAAATCGGACGACACATTGAATTCGGCCACAGGCATGCGGTTGGGTAAGGCATACAAAACCTCGCGCAAGGCCCGGTTGGTGGACAGCTCTTCAGCGACTTTGCCGCGCAACAAGGGATTGGCCTCGGCGTCCATGTCGGTTGTCAAACCACCGTTGGCCGAGTTTTGCTGGATGATTTTGACGATTTTTTCAGTCAGGCCCGAGGTTTCCAACTGCGACTTGAGGGTGTCGTTTTCCTCTGAAACCGTGACCATGGAGGTTTCGACGAAACGGCGAATGCTCATGTCCCGGTCCCGAATGGTCTGGGCCAAAGTCACCATTTGGTCCTCGCTCAAGGAGGCGCTGTCAGATGAGCCATCCGCCGTGCTGCTGAGCAAGGCACGGTAAACCTCTTCATGGGAACGTTCCAAGCGGGCACGACTCACGCCCAAAACCAGGGTGGTCAAGCTCAAAACCAGAATGGTTGCGCTGAGGGTTGCGCCAGCGATCACCGATCCGCGCGCAAAAAACCGCTGAAAACCAGCGGGGATATTGAAATATTTCAGGTCACCGTTTTGCTCCAAGATGAGCTTGACATCTTGGTAGTCCCGCGTCCAGACATGCCTGATGAACCCAGGAAAGCGGTGAAGACGGGAAATGAACGGGCGGAACGAGCGCATACAACCTCAGAATGCCACTCAGTTGGCTGCAGGTTTGCCCTGATTGGCAGGCGTTGCAGGCGTGGCGGGGGCAGCAGCTGGCGCGGGACTGGCAGTGGGCGCTGGGGTGGGGGCTGAGGCAGCAGGCTCTGCACCTTGGCTGAGCGCACCTTCGATTTCGCCACCTTTTTCGATTTCGATCTCGGAATAGTGGATTTTGCCGACAATTTTGCCGGTGGCCCGCACGATCAGACTCTTTTCGCTGACGATGGTGTTGTGCAATTGGCCGCGCACGTCGATCACTTTGGCCGAGACACGACCGGTGATGCGGCCAGTGGGTCCGATCAAGACCTCTTCTGCCGTCAAATCACCCTCAATCACGCCATTGATGACGGCTTTGGATGGCACCGTGAAAGCACCTTTGACGACAACGCCATCTCCAATGACCACACTTTCTAAAGAATCTGATTGATTAGACATGCTTGCTCCTTGATGACCATCTTAGCAAAGTTTAAATATAAATTAACTTTTTTCTCGAAGCTCTTGATTTAATTGAGAAAAAATTAATTTCATTCAATTTTTTGAATATTGATTCCAATCAACCGAAAAAATAAATTCACCTATAAATATTGTTTAATTGTTAAATATTAAAAACAATATATTCATATTTGGCTTAATTTAAATCTTATTCCAATTTCCAGTGCTTATTGTAAATGCACAACAACCTGCAAAACATGACTAAGTCTTCAAAAATATCAAAATTGAGGCAGTGGGGGTGTCACCGCCCCCGCCTGCGCCGAGCAGGAATGGGGGGGATGCGGGCCCATGGTCACCCCTTCACGGGGTGCCGAGGCTTCAAGTGCGTGCGCGAGGCGCGCTGCGGGGCTTGAACCCATTGCCGCGTTTGGCTGCAAATGGTTTGCCACCGCCACCTGGTTTGCCGCGACGTGGTTCGCTCGAAGGGGCTCGGGGCGCACGTTGGGTGGGCTCCAAGCCGGGAATCATTTCCGCAGACAAGGGTTGTTGCGTGAAATGTTCGATGTCCAAAATTTTGCGACGATCGCGCCATTCGGCGAATGTGACGGCCAGACCGTCACGACCTGCACGGCCCGTGCGGCCAATGCGGTGCACATAGTCTTCTTGCTTCATGGGCAAGCCAAAATTGAACACGTGACTGATGGTGGGCACGTCAATGCCGCGCGCAGCCACATCGGTCGCGACCAAAATTTGCACACGGCCGTCGCGCAAGGCTTGCAAGCGCCGATTGCGCAAACCTTGACTCAGGGCACCGTGCAAAGCAACCGCTGAGAAGCCCACTTGTTGCAAGTCTTCGGCCAAGGCATCGCACTCGATTTGGGTGCTGGCAAACACAATGGCTTGGTCGATGGTGGTGTCGCGCAACCAATGGTCCAGCAGTTTGCGCTTGTGGTGGGCGTTGTCGGCCCAAAACAAAACTTGCTTGATGTTGTTGTGCTTTTCTTGGGGTGTGTCAATTTGCACACGCTGGGGCGTGCGCATGATGCGAACAGCCAGTTGCTGGATGCGTGGCGCGAATGTGGCGCTGAACATCATGGTTTGACGACGTTGTTCGGTCAATTTGTGGATGTCGGCCAAATCATCTGCAAAGCCCAAATCGAGCATGCGGTCGGCTTCGTCGACCACCAAAAATTGGACCTTGTTCAAGTGCAGCTGCTTGGAGCGTTGCAAATCGAGCAAGCGACCTGGTGTGGCCACCACCAAATCAGCGTTGTGCAAGCGCGCAATTTGCATGGCGTAGGGCATGCCTCCCACCACACAAGCGATGCGCAAACCTTTGCAATGGCGGACCAAATCAATGGCGTCTTTGGCCACTTGCTGCGCCAACTCGCGGGTGGGACACAACACCAACGCACCTGGCACAGCGGGTTTGACGTGTCTGGTGTCTGTCGGGTTTTTGCGGCGGGGTTTCTTGGGCAACTCTTCGCCTTTGGCTTTGGCATCGGCTATCTTTTGAGCCCATTCTTGAGCTTCTGCTTGCTCTTGCGCTTGGCGCTCCACCAACAAGGTGTGCAACACAGGCAACAAAAACGCCGCTGTTTTGCCACTGCCTGTTTGGCTGGAGACCAACAAGTCGATGGAAGGCTTGCTGGCGTCTTCTTGCAATGCCAATGGAATGGCCTTGACCTGAACGCCAGTCGGCTGTGTGAAATTGAGGTCGCGCAAGGCGGCCAAGAGTTCCGGGGCCAAACCCATCTCGGCAAAAGGATTGGCTGGTGCTTTGGTCGTTGCTGCTGCAACGGGCGGTGCCAATTCGGCGGTGTCTGGATTGGCGTGTGCCAGTGCGTTGTCGAGCAAGGCGTGGGAATTCAAATCGTCAGTCATGTTTCAACCACCACCTGAAAAGGTGAGGTGGCTCCATTCAAAGGTTGTAAAAACATCAACCTTCAAACAAAGCATGCTGCAATGGTTTGCAACGCGGTTCAGAGTGAACCCAAGGTGTGAGGCAGATGTAGCAATGTTGCGTTGGTGTGTCGCAACCAAGGGTATTCTCGCATAGAAATACATGCGCGCCCGAAAAACTTATTGGATGCTTATAGCTTCAGAAAGTGCGTTCGGTAGTGTTCAAGTTCATCAATCGACTCATGCACATCCGCCAAAGCCGTGTGTCGTTGCTGTTTCTTGAACGAGGCATACACCTCTGGTTTCCAACGTTTGGAGAGCTCTTTCAGTGTGCTGACATCGAGGTTGCGGTAGTGAAACCAAGCCTCCAACTTCGGCATGTACTTGAGCAAAAAGCGACGGTCTTGGCCGATGGTGTTGCCACACATGGGTGAAGCCGCTTTGCTCACGTATTGTTGAATGAACTCGATGCAAATGGTTTGTGCATGCGCTTCATCGATCGTGGAAGATTTGACTTTGTCAATCAACCCACTCTTGCCATGCGTGCCTTTGTTCCACGCATCCATATGGGCCAGCAAGGCATCACTTTGGTGAATGACCAGCACAGGACCTTCAATGCGAGGGGTCAACTGAGGGCCGGTGACGACGATGGCAATTTCAAGCAATCGTTCTTTTTCGGGGTCAAGCCCTGACATTTCACAGTCGAGCCAAACCAGGTTTTGATCGGATTTGGCCAAGCTGGGGGTCACGCTTGACGAAGGGTTGTCGGTGCTTGAAGTGGTCATGCCCGGCATTGTCCATCATCCCCACCACAAGCAGGCGCATGGCTGTTGGTCCCCTGTTGAAAAACAAAAAAGTCCTAAACTCGTGTCATGAACATCTCCATGACATTCACCATCGCTTTTTCAATCTTGCTGCTTTTGAACCTGGGGCTCAAATTGTGGCTGGCCGGTCGTCAAATGCGCCACGTGGCCCACCACCGCTCTGCTGTGCCTGCGGATTTCCAAAGCGTGATTGATTTGCCCACCCATCAAAAAGCCGCGGATTACACACTCGCCAAATTGCGCCTGGGTCATTGGGACATGGCCATCGATGCCGTTTTGCTGCTGGCTTGGACATTGCTCGGTGGTTTGAGCCTGTTGGACACGTTACTGATGACATGGATCGGACCCGGGATGCTGCAACAACTCGCCCTGGTGTTGGGGTTCATGTTGATAGGTGGCGTCTTGAATTTGCCTGTCTCCTGGTATCAAACTTTCAAGGTGGAACAACAATTTGGCTTCAACAAGATGACCATGGGTTTGTGGATCAGCGACTTGATCAAAGGCGCCGTTGTGGGTTTGGTGCTGGGCCTGCCCCTGATTTGGGCGGTCTTGTTCTTGATGCAAATCGGCGGCCATTACTGGTGGCTGATGGCGTGGGTTTTATTGGTCGCTTATCAGTTGTTGGTCATGTGGATCGCACCCACCTACATCATGCCCTTGTTCAACAAGTTTCAACCGCTTGAGGATGCCCAACTGAAAGCACGTGTGGATCAATTGATGCAACGCACGGGCTTTCAGTCTGATGGTTTTTTTGTGATGGACGGCAGTCGCCGCTCAGCCCACTCAAACGCTTTTTTCACCGGCCTGGGCAAGCAAAAAAGGGTGGTTTTTTTCGACACATTGCTCCAACAACTGAACATCAATGAAATGGAAGCTGTGCTGGCGCATGAACTGGGGCACGCCAAGTTGAACCACATCCCCAAAGCCATGGTGCGTGGTTTTCTGGTGAGTTTGGTCGGCATGGCCGCCTTGGGTTGGCTCAGCACCCAAGTGTGGTTTTACACCGGCCTGGGTGTCATGCCGCACCTGTCTTCTGCCAACGATGCTTTGGCGCTGTTGCTGTTTTTACAAGTGGTGCCTTTGCTGACATTCGTGACCACCCCATTGCGTTCTGCTCGTTCGAGAAAACATGAATTTGAAGCGGATGCGTTTGCCAGCCAACACGCCAATGCAGCCGATTTGCGGCAAGCGCTGATCAAGTTGTACAAAGACAATGCGTCCACACTCACCCCGGATCCTTTGTACGTGACTTTCTACCACTCACATCCGCCAGCCACACAACGCTTGGCTCGACTGACTGCATGACACAGTGGGGGCGAGTGGTGGCCAGCCATGGCCGGCATGTGGTGGTTGAAGATGCACAGGGTGAGCGACGGCTTTGCCACCCACGCGGCAAGAAAAACCAAGCAGTCGTGGGTGATCAGGTGCAGTGGTCACCCAGCGAAGACGAAGGCAGCATCGAATCCATCGAACCACGTCGCAATTTGTTTTACAGACAAGACGAAATTCGCACCAAATCTTTTGCGGCCAATTTAGACCAGGTGTTGGTGTTGATCGCTGCTGAACCCGAGTTTTCACTGAGTCAAGTGGCGCGCGCACTCATCGCTGCAGAACATGCAGGCATTCGAACCTTGATTGCACTCAACAAGCACGACCTGCGCGAACCCTTTGACAAAGCATGGCAGCGGCTTCAGCCCTATCGCGATTTGGGCACCTTGGTACTGCCTTTGGGCTTGCGCGAGCAGGACCATGGGTTGGCGACATTGAGCGCGGCCTTGTCAGAGCGTGTGACCTTGGTCCTGGGTCCTTCAGGCGCAGGCAAAAGCACCTTGATCAACCGATTGGTGCCCCAAGCCAATGCAGCCACCAACATCATTTCCAAAGCCCTTCAATCAGGCAAACACACCACTACTTCGACCACTTGGTATTGGATGGACCCCAAGCACAGCGCCGCGCTCATGGATTCGCCTGGTTTTCAAGAATTTGGCTTGCACCACATTGGCGCGACGGAGTTGTCGGCGTGCATGCCAGACATCGGCAAACACAGCGACCATTGCAAGTTCCACAACTGCAGCCATGTGCATGAACCAGAATGCGGCGTGCGCACGGCCTTGGCGCAAGGGCTCATCGATGCGGGGCGCTACAAAATTTACACGCAATTGTTTGCAGAGCTTTCGACGCCAACGCAGTATTGACTTTTGGGGTCATCTCCCAATCGTCAAGGCGAATCTAAAGACCTAACCGAGGGTTCTGGCCAAAGTCAGCAAGGC
Organism: Pseudomonadota bacterium; assembly: GCA_039795515.1. Taxonomy (GTDB): domain Bacteria; phylum Pseudomonadota; class Gammaproteobacteria; order Burkholderiales; family Burkholderiaceae_C; genus Limnohabitans. Next base: position 13,013 of record JBDKLR010000099.1, read on the forward strand.
CAGCAACACCATCCACATGACCACCGAGCGCCAAACCAAGCCCACCATGCTGCGCAAATGGGAAAACTCAGCTTCTCTGCCAGAAGTTGGTTCCACCACGGGGTCGGCTTCCAGTGCATCCGTCTTGGGTTGACGCAACCCAGCGCCACCCAAACGCACATTGATGGCGCCCGCGGTGGCCGCAAGCACGACACCGTCGTTGGCATTTTGAAAATGGTCTGCGTCTTGTCGCCAAGCATCCACCGCGTCTTCGAAATTGCCCACCACCGCGAAAGACAGCGCGGTCAATCGTGCAGGCACCCAATCGATGCGGTGCCAAGCCATCGCCGTCACCGATTGCAATGCGGGACTGCATTGCGCCGCATCCACATCCTGTCCGGGTTGGGCCACCACCCAATCTTTGGACAACAAGGCGGACAACCTGAACAGCAATGCGCCTGCTGGCCCCAAGCCCAGAGCAGCCAACACAGAAAACCAAGTGATGACACCAAACACGTGGCGATGCGCCGCCACAGAGGAATATTCAATGACATGGCGAACAATGTCCGTGCGAGGCATGTCCAGATCCAACTCGCCCTGCCACTGACGCAGCAATTCGCGGGCCAGTTCATCGTCGCCAGCGGCCAAGGCATCACGAATACCGGTGAAGTGATGACTGAAGCGACGAAAACCCAGGGTGGCGTAGAGCACGGCCAAGCTCCACAACATGGCCACAAACCAACCCAAGGTCAGCACCAACAACCAATGAATCACCACGGCCAGCAAACTGGGCAAACCCACCGCCAAGCCCCATGCTGTCCATGCATGGCGGGGATCCCCTGCATCCAAGGTGTGTCGCAACCAATCGGCCCACAAGGCAAACACCCGTTCAACGCCATGTCCCGAGGTCAGTGGACGGGCTTGCTCGAGCAGCAAAGCGAATAAGAGGGCAACAAAGCTCATGCCCCCAATGATAGTCAAGCGCGGCAGTGCTCAGGGGGCAGCTTGAAGGAATTGGTAGAAGTTGCGCAATATGCCTGCGGTCGCACCCCAAATCATGCGCTGCGTTGCACCGTCTTGGTAAGGCATGGAGAACCATTCACGCCGCACACCCTCCCACACAACCGCATGGCGGCGGTGGTGTGATGGGTTCATCAAAAAAAGCAAAGGCACTTCAAACACCTCGGCGACTTCATCTGGATTGGCCTGCAACTGCATCTCGGGGTCGATCAAAGCCACAACAGGCGTCACCTTGAATCCTGTGCCTGTGACATACAAGGGCAACTGGCCCAGCACCGACACATG
>JBDKLR010000100.1:0-8175 GCA_039795515.1 Pseudomonadota bacterium
CTTTAAATTCCTGATTCCCCCGAATGAACACAACCACCCACACCCTCGTCCAGAAGCTCTGGAACTATTGCAGCGTGCTGCGCGACGACGGCATGAGCTATGGTGACTATGTGGAGCAGCTGACGTATTTGCTGTTCCTCAAGATGGCCGACGAGCGCAGCCAGCCGCCTTACAACCAGGCCAGCATCGTGCCCGCCGCCTATGCCTGGCCCACGCTGCTGGGGCGCGATGGCGATGATTTGTTTGACCACTACCGCCACGCGCTGGAAAAGCTGGGGCAAGAAAAGGGCACCTTGGGCCTGATCTTTGCCAAGGCGCAAAACAAGTTTCAAGACCCGGCCAAGCTGCGCCGCGTGATTGTGGATTTGATCGACGCCGAAACCTGGACAGTGCTGGGCGCCGACGTGAAGGGCGATGCCTACGAGGGCTTGCTGGAAAAGAACGCGCAAGACACCAAGAGCGGAGCGGGCCAGTACTTCACGCCGCGCGCGTTGATCGCGGCCATGGTGGAATGCATCGACCCCAGGCCCAACGAGCGCGTGTGCGACCCGGCCTGCGGCACGGGCGGCTTTTTGTTCAGCGCCCATCAGCACATGGTGGACCGAAACCCCAACCTCACCAAGGACGAGAAAAAGCACCTGAAGGAAAGCGCCTTTGTGGGCTTTGAGCTGGTGCAGGCCACGGCCCGTGTGTGCGCCATGAACATGCTGCTGCACGGCATCGGGTCCGAAAAGTCGGTGCCGGTGCGGGTGGGTGATGCGCTGGGCGCAGACCCGGGTGAGCGTTTTGAGGTGGTGCTGGCCAACCCGCCGTTTGGCAAGAAGAGCAGCACCGTGATCGTGGGCGAAGACGGCCGCGTGAGCACCGAAAAAGACAGCATCGAGCGCGACGATTTTTGGGCCACCACCAGCAACAAGCAGCTGAACTTTGTGCAGCACATCAAAACGCTGCTGGCCATCCATGGCCGTGCGGCGGTGGTCTTGCCCGACAACGTTCTGTTTGAAGGTGGCGCGGGCGAGACCATCCGCAAAAAGCTGCTGCACGAATGCGACTTGCACACCCTGCTGCGACTGCCCACAGGTCTGTTTTATGCCCAGGGCGTCAAGGCGAACGTGCTGTTTTTTGACAAAAAGCCCGCGTCTGAAAAGCCTTGGACGACCAAGCTGTGGATTTACGACCTGCGCACCAACAAACATTTCACGCTCAAAACCAACCCCATGCGCCGGGCCGATCTGGAGGAGTTTGTGGCGCTGTACAAAGTGGGCCAACGCCACCAACGCGCCGAAACCTGGAGCCCCAATAACCCCGATGGCCGCTGGCGTGCCTATGGCTACGAGGAGTTGATTGCCCGCGACAAAACCAGCTTGGACATTTTTTGGCTCAAAGACGACAGCTTGGCCGACAGCGACAACCTGCCCGCGCCCGCCGTGATTGCACAAGAGATTGTGGAAGACCTGCAAGCTGCGCTGGAGCAGTTCAAGCTGATTGCGGGGGACCTGGATTCCGCTGCTTTGGCAGATGAATAAGCCATTGATTTGAAGCAGAGATAATCCCCCGTTACCCCCGCCACGCCGTGTGGCGCACAGCTCAGAGAGTCATTCCATGTCCCAATACGTTTTCTCCATGAACCGGGTCGGCAAAATCGTGCCCCCCAAACGCCAAATCCTGAAAGACATTTCCCTCAGCTTTTTCCCGGGCGCCAAGATCGGCGTGCTGGGCCTGAATGGCTCCGGCAAGTCCACGTTGCTGAAAATCATGGCGGGCATTGACAAGGAGATCGAAGGCGAAGCCATTCCCATGGCTGGTTTGAAGATCGGGTATTTGCCCCAGGAACCGCAACTCGACCCCAATGAAACCGTGCGGCAGTCGGTGGAAAACGGCATGGGCGAGGTGAAAGCCGCGCAAACCCGCTTGGAAGAGGTGTATGCCGCTTACGCCGAAGAGGACGCCGACTTTGACGCGCTGGCAGCCGAGCAGGCCAAGCTCGAAGCCATCATCGCCACCGCTGGCGACGCGTCCGAGCACCAATTGGAAATCGCGGCTGATGCCTTGCGCTTGCCGCCCTGGGACGCGGTGATTGGCAAGCTCTCGGGCGGTGAAAAACGCCGTGTGGCCCTGTGCCGCCTGCTGTTGTCGCGCCCGGACATGCTCTTGCTGGACGAGCCAACCAACCACTTGGACGCCGAATCGGTCGACTGGCTCGAGCAGTTTTTGTCGCGCTTCTCAGGCACCGTGGTGGCCATCACCCACGACCGCTATTTCTTGGACAACGCCGCCGAATGGATTTTGGAACTCGACCGCGGCCACGGCATTCCCTACAAAGGCAATTACTCTTTGTGGTTGGAACAAAAAGAAGCCCGCTTGGAGCAAGAACAGCGCACCGAAGACGCCCGCACCAAGGCCATGAAGAAAGAATTGGAATGGGCACGTCAAAACCCCAAAGGTCGCCAAGCCAAGAGCAAGGCGCGTTTGGCCCGCTTTGAAGAGCTCTCTGATTACGAATACCAAAAGCGCAACGAAACCCAGGAAATTTTCATCCCCGTGGCCGAGCGCCTGGGCAACGAGGTGTTCGAATTTGTCAACGTCAGCAAGTCCTTTGGCGACCGTGTGCTGATCGACAACCTCAGCTTCAAAGTCCCTGCGGGTGCCATCGTTGGCATCATCGGCCCCAATGGCGCGGGCAAATCCACTTTGTTCAAACTCATTGCGGGCAAGGAGCAGCCCGACAGCGGCGAGGTCAAGATCGGCCAAACCGTGAAGATGGCCTTTGTCGATCAAAACCGCGACGATTTGGCCAATGAAAAAACCGTTTGGGAAGATGTGTCTGGCGGTTTGGACATCTTGACCGTGGGCAAGTTCCAAATGCCCAGTCGCGCCTATTGCGGCCGTTTCAACTTCAACGGCGGCGATCAACAGAAAAAAGTCGGCACGCTCTCGGGTGGTGAACGCGGGCGTTTGCACCTGGCCAAAACCTTGATCGAAGGCGGCAATGTGTTGCTGCTGGACGAACCGTCCAATGACTTGGACGTGGAAACCTTGCGGGCCTTGGAAGACGCCTTGCTTGAGTTTGCGGGCTCGGTCATGGTCATCAGCCACGATCGTTGGTTCTTGGACCGCATTGCCACCCACATCTTGGCCGCCGAGGGCGACAGCCAGTGGGTGTTTTTTGATGGCAATTACCAAGAATACGAAGCAGACAAGAAAAAACGTCTGGGTGAAGAGGGTGCCAAACCCAAGCGGGTGAGATTCAAAGCACTGAAATAAAGGCCGGGGGGCCTTGGATGTTGCAAAAAAATTGATAGGAATCGTTTAATTCTTAAAAATCACTAAATTACTTGCAAACTCAGTTTTATTAAACTAAAAATACTATAAAATTCGCTCAGTTAATTCTTTTAGCGTGATCAACAACGCAACGGAGCCCCCCATGAGCCACAAAGCCACCCCCGACTCGAACGATGAATATTGCGGCACCAGCTACGCTGCAAAATTACTCAATCTGTCCGTGGGTTCCGTCCAAACCCTGGTTGAGAAAAACGAACTCACGGCCTGGAAGACGCAAGGTGGGCACCGTCGCATCTCGATTCAGTCGATTTACCAATACCAAAACCGTGCGGCTTTGGCACCTTCGGTGAGTTTTCAGGATGGCAAGTACTTGCGCGTCATGGTGGTTGAAGACGACCCTGCCACACGCGCCATGTACCAAGCGCATTTCGACCAATGGGACTTGTCCATCGACGCCACCATCGCCAGTTCGGCCATCGAGGCTTTGCTCGATATATCCGTGGTCAAACCCCAAGTCTTGCTCACTGATCTGCGCATGCCAGGCATTGACGGCGTGGAGATGCTGCGTCAACTCAACACCCATCCTCAATTTGCCGAAGTGGCTGTGATTGTCGTCACCGGTCTCACCGACGAAGAAATCAAGGCCTACGGCACATTGCCCAGTGGCACACAACTGCTGCGCAAGCCTGTGGACATGGGCTGGTTGCGCGGTTATTTTCAAGCCATGCTGACCATCCGCATGGGACCGAAACGTCGGCCTTCCATGTCTGCCGACGTCGCCTGACTATCCACCAACAGCTTCATTCCCTCTTGATCTTCTGGCGGTTTGCCAGGACAACCACATCGGCTTCCGTATGATGGACCGATGCTCAAACTCTCCGTCCTTGACCAGTCCGTGGTGTCCTTGGGACGCCCCCAAGACGAATCCATTCGCAATACCTTGGCCCTTGCCCAGCAATGCGAGGTCTGGGGATACAACCGTTTTTGGGTGAGTGAACACCACAGCTTGGGCAGCATCGCAGGCACCGCACCCGAGGTCTTGTTGGCGGCCATCGCTGCGCGCACCCAGCGCATTCGATTGGGCAGCGCCGGCGTCATGCTGCCGCACTATTCGGCATTCAAAGTGGCCGAGCAATTTCGGGTGCTGGACGCTTTGGCCCCAGGACGCATCGATCTGGGTTTGGGTCGCGCACCAGGCAGTGACGGTCGTACAGCGCAGTTGCTCAATCCTGACCGCCATGCCTCAGCGCGTTTCCCCCAACAGGTGATGGAATTACAAGCCTGGGTGACGGGGCACACCATGCCCACTGGCCATCCTGGGCAAGGCGTGTGGGCCTATCCCATCGGTGAAACCTCGCCTTCGCTGTGGATCTTGGGCAGTTCGAATCACGGTGCCCAATTGGCAGCCCATCTGGGTTTGCCTTATGCCTTTGCCTATTTTTTCAGCGATGGCGTGGGCGTCGAGCAAGCGTTGGACATCTACCGCAGCCAATTTCGCCCCAGCGCTTATTTGCAACAGCCCTTGGCCACCATTTGCGTGTCCGCTTTGGCATGCGACACGACCGAAGAAGCACATGTTCAATTTCAAACCCGCGCCCGCTGGCGCATGGACCGCAATCGCGGCAAGGCTGGGCCCTTGTTACCGCCTGAGCTGGCGGTGGCTGACTTGAATGATGATCAACGCCATGAAATCGAAGCCTTGCGGGACCAAGCCCTGATTGGCAACGCCGTGCAAACGGCGGCTCAACTCCGTGCCTTGGCCACCAGTTTGCAGTTGGAAGAGTTGGTGGTTTGCACCTGGACACACGACCCCGCCGTGCAATGGCGGTCTTTTGAATTGCTGGCCCAGGCGTTTGGCATGAACGCCGCGCCCAAAGCGCAGGCCACCGCTCTGGCTTAAGCGGCGGGACTGGTTTCGTCCAAGGGCACGCCACACTCGGGCGGGGGTGCGCCTTCTGGGCGAACTTGCGGTTTGTGCACGATGCGGGTCACCGGGTCGTAGGCCACTTCTTTCAAAAACATGGCCAAAACCGCGTCCATGCTTTTGGCGTGACCATCAAACCAAACAGCCAATTCGCCAGTGAGTTGCCGCACCAGTGCCAATTGGCCTTCTTCTTGACCGCGTCGCAATGCTTCGTGCATGACTTTCAAAATCATGTCGTGCTCGTCGCTGTGACAACCGCCAGGGCCAAAGTCCACGTCCAGCATCCATTGGTTCTCACCAGCGAAGTGTTCTTCGGTGTGGGCGATCAGCTCGGTGAATTTTTGCAACAGCTGGTCTTCGGGCGCTGTTTCAGTGGCGGCCAACAACTCGACAAACTCCAGATGGGTCTGATCCATCTTGTCCATGTTCAAGATCAAATCGTCTGACCAGGTGAGAGTGGGTTGAAGGTCCAAAGTGCTGGTGTCGGTCATGTGTCGCTCTGTGAATGTGCAGATGTCCAATCATAAACGGCCGTTCAGGGTCATCTTTCGCCATCGAAGCAAAACCCTAGTGCCCGTCGAGATGAGGTGCGAAGTCAGGCGGACAAGCCCAATGCAAGGCCTGCTGGGTCAAGGGGTGCCGCAAGCCCAGCGCGGTGGCATGCAGCATCAACCGCGGTGAACGTGCTTGCACGTTTGGTGGGGCATACAGGGCATCGCCCCAGATCGGATGACCAATGGCTTTCAGGTGGACCCGCAACTGGTGTGTGCGCCCGGTGAGCGGTTGCAACTCCAGCAGCGAAGCTGGCTGTTGGTTGTGGTGTTCGATGCAACGCCAACGCGTTTGGCTGGGTTTGCCAGCGGGGTCGATGATGTGAACTGGACGGTTGGGCCAGTCCAACAACACAGGCATGTCAATGGTTTGCCATTCAGCCTGAACAGGCAGCACCCCCTCGACCCATGCGTGGTATTTTTTCTGAACTTGCCTGGCTTCAAAGGCCATGCTGAGACTTCTTTGCACATCGGGGGACAAGGCAAACATCATCAGCCCCGAGGTGGCCTGGTCCAAGCGATGCACCACCAGCGCCGCCGGGGCATGTTGTTGCACCTGCGTCCACAGGCAATCTTGTTTGTCAGGCCCCCGCCCAGGGACGCTGAGCAAACCACTGGGTTTGTTCACTACCAACAAATGGGCATCCTGGAAAACCACAGACCATGGGCGCGTCAGGGTCACCATGTCTGAAGTTGCTGCAACTGCTGTTGCAAGTTCTGGGTGTCGCAGTGAATCACCCGTCGTTCGGGCATGCCACGCAACCAAGTGAGTTGTCGTTTGGCCAGTTGCCTACTAGCTGCAACGCCTTTGTCACGCAAATCAACCATCGCTGAATGGGGCAAGGGCTTGTCCCCAGCCCGGTCCAAGGCCTCCCAGACCTGTCGATAACCCACGCAGCGCATCGAGGGCATGTCCGGACTCAAGTCACCACGGGCTCGCAAGCGCCGCACCTCGTCCACCAATCCTGCGGACAACATGGTGTCAAAGCGCTGTGCGATGCGTTCATGCAACCAGCGGCGATCCAAAGGTTCGAGGGACACCAGTGCAATGCGCGGCCCCGCCACTTTGCTGGCACCAAAAAACGATGACAGGGGTTGTCCTGTGAGGCGCCACACTTCCAGGGCGCGGGAGATGCGCTGGCTGTCGAGGGGTGGTAAACGCGCCGCCGTGACCGGGTCCACCTTCGCCAACTCGGCGTGCATGGCAGGCCAGCCTTGCGTCAGTGCTTGGTCTTGAATGGCTTGTCGTACGTGGATGTCCGCCAAAGGCAAATCGTCCAAGCCCTCCATCAAGGCCTTGAAATACAACATGGTGCCGCCCACCAACAAAGGCAGCTTGCCGCGCGCACGGATCTCGCCCATCAAGCGGGTGGCATCCCTTGCAAACTCAGCCGCACTGTAGGCCTGTGTGGGGGGTCGAATGTCGATCAAGTGGTGGGGCACCATGGCCAATTCCTCGGCAGAAGGTTTGGCGGTGCCAATGTCCATCTCTTGGTAAACCAAGGCTGAATCAACGCTGATGATTTCCACGGGCATCTCTCGCGCCAAGGCCAGGGCCAGAGCGGTCTTTCCGCTGGCGGTGGGGCCTGCCAACCCCAAGCCCTCGCAGGTGTTCAGCAATTCAGTCAGTGGTTTGAGGTTCGCCATGCCATTGCACCAAAGTCCAGGCGGTCAAGGCCAACACCGCACCCCAAAAAGCCACACCGTGCGCCAAAGGAAACAAGGTGCCGTCGATGCTTTGCCCCAACCAGGCCCCAGTGGCAAATGCGGCCAACATCATCAAAAAGCCGTTGAGCGCGGAAGCCGCACCGGCCGATAAAGGGAAAGGTCCGACAGCGCCACTTTGACCAATCGGTTGGTGTATGCCATGCGCCAGGATCATCGGGTACATGGCCAACACCAAGCCCGTCGCCGTGGCATGATCGCTGTAGACCAAGACACACAAACTCAAACCGCTCAGGGCACTGCTGGCACCGGCCCATGCAATGGTTTTGCGCATGCCAATGTGTCGCAGCAAATAACGACACACCAAAGTGCCGGTGATGTAGACCAAAGACATGGACGACAAAATCCAGCCCAGTTGCAATCCTGTCAGATGCAGCACCTGGATGAACACGAAGGAGGATGTGGCCAGGTACGTGAACAAAGCGCCATAGGCCGCCAAAGACAGCAATGCGAAGGCACGGAAGGTGGGGTGCTTGAGCACCTCCAGCCAAATGCGCAACATGGTGGGCAGGTGCAAGGCATCGGGATTGCGCGTGTTGATGGTTTCTTCAAACTTCCAAGCCACCAAGGCCAGCGTCGCGCCCGCATACAACACCACCGACATCAATGCGACCTGCCAACCCCAGTGCTGACTCAAAAAACCGCCCAGCGGAGGGCTGGTGCAGGCCATGGCCCCCAAGCCCTCCGCTGGGC
>JBDKLR010000101.1:0-3161 GCA_039795515.1 Pseudomonadota bacterium
AGTCAGGCACCTTGGGTGTGACGCGTCCCGACATTTCGACCCAAGTGCGCTTCCGCAAAGAGGCCGAGTTGCAAAAAGACGAAGCCGCTTTGCGTGCCATGACCGGTCAAGCTCAGGGCGACATGAAGATCCTCACCAGCTGCCCCAGCTGTTTGCAAGGCCTGAGCCGCTATGGCGACGACTTGCAAAACGGCTTGCTCGAGGCCGACTACATCGTGGTCGAAATGGCGCGCAAGATCTTGGGCGAGAACTGGATGCCCGACTATGTCGCCCAAGCCAATGCCGGCGGCATTGAGCGCGTGTTGGTCTAAAAGGAGTTTTCCATGGCCGGATTGCAAAAAACCACCCCCGCACCGCAAGACATCACGGTGCATGGCGCATCGCGGGTCTTGGAAGTCAGCTTTGCCGATGGCGCGAGTTTCCGTATTCCGTTTGAGCTGATGCGCATCTACAGCCCCTCAGCCGAAGTACAGGGTCATGGGCCAGGTCAAGAAGTGTTGCAAACTGGTAAGCGCTTGGTCGAGCTGGAAGGCTTGGAGCCCGTGGGCAACTACGCCATCAAACCCACCTTCAGCGATGGCCACGACAGCGGTTTGTTCACCTGGGAATATTTGTATTTTCTGGGTTCAGAGCAATCGCAGTTGTGGGCCGACTACGAACGTCGCTTGCAAGAGGCCGGCGTGGACCGCGATGCCCCGATGGTCGAGAAGTCCGGCGGTGGCTGTAGCAGCCACGCGCATTGATACCATTGGCACCATGAGCAGCACCCACTTCGGTTTCAAAACCGTCGACGAAAAAGAAAAAGCCAAGCACGTCCGTGGCGTGTTTGATTCCGTGGCATCCAAATACGATGTCATGAACGACCTCATGTCCGCAGGCCTGCACCGCGTCTGGAAGCGTTATACCGTCATGGTGGCTGATTTGCGCGAAGGCTCACAAGTGCTCGACATCGCCGGTGGCACGGGTGACTTGTCAATGGCCTTTGCCCAAAAGGTCGGCAAAACAGGCCGCGTGGTGCACACCGACATCAACGAAGCCATGTTGCGCACGGGGCGCGACCGCTTGCTGGACCACGGCATGGTGTTGCCCACCTTGGTGTGCGATGCTGAAAAACTGCCGTTTCCTGACAACCACTTTGACGTCGTCAGTGTTGCCTTTGGTCTGCGTAACATGACCCACAAAGACGCCGCTTTGCGCGAGATGTGCCGTGTCCTAAAACCCAATGGCAAGTTGCTGGTGTTGGAGTTTTCCAAGGTGGCCAAGCCCCTCGAGAAAGCCTACGATTGGTATTCCTTCAACATCCTGCCCAAGCTGGGTCAGATGATTGCCGGCGACGCCGCGAGTTACCAATACCTGGCCGAATCCATTCGCATGCACCCCGGTCAAGAAGAATTGAAAGCCCTCATGAAACAAAATGGCTTTGGTCATGTGGATTTCCACAACATGAGCGCCGGTGTGGTCGCACTTCATGTTGGAATTAAGTGCTGATTGGTAATGACGAGTGAACGACAACTGGAGATGAAGCGATGAAAAAATTGTTGACAGCCCTTTTTGTAGTGGCCATGTCCTTGGGCACGATGCACGCTGAGGCCGCCAAACGCTTGGGTGGTGGTAAGTCTGTGGGCCAACAGTCCAGCAATGTGACGCAGCGCGAAGCGGCGAAGCCCGCCCCGGCAGCTGCGCCAAACGCGGCCCCTGCAGCGGCCCCCGCGGCGCCTCATGCACCGGCGCCTGCCGCTGCACAGCCTTCACGCTTTGGTGGCATGGGCGGCATGCTCGGTGGATTGGCTGCAGGCTTGGGTCTGGCGTGGTTGGCACACTCCCTCGGCTTTGGCGCAGAGTTTGGCCAGTTCTTGATGTTTGGCCTGTTGGCCTTGGTCGTGATGGTGGTGATCGGCATGGTCATGCGTCGTCGTCAACCTGAGGTGGCTAACAACAGCCCCTACGCCTTCGAAGGTGCGGGTGCACCTGTCAATCCCAGCACCTTGCCGCAGTACAACCCTAAAAATGTGGGCAACGATTCGTCGGCACGCCCCGTGGACACACAAACCGACTTCGCCCCTGCAGCCGGTGGTTCCATGATTGGCTCAGCCTTAGGCGGTAGCCAAAGCTGGGGCATTCCCGCTGACTTTGACACCACGGGCTTCGTCAATGCCGCCAAGCAAAACTTCATGACCTTGCAACAAGCCTGGGACCGCTCAGACATCGCAGCACTGCGTGTGATGATGACCGACACCATGTTGGACGAAATCAAAGCCCAATTGGCTGAGCGTGAAGCCACGGCCAAAGGCCAAGTCAACCAAACCGACGTGGTGATGCTCGATGCGCGCCTGTTGGGCATCGAAGATGTTGGTCACACGTACATGGCCAGTGTTGAGTTCTCGGGCTTGATCCGTGAAGAGCCTTCTTCTGGTCCCACACCTTTCCGGGAAGTTTGGAACATGACCAAGCCAAAAGATGGCAGCTTGGGCTGGCTGGTGGCAGGCGTTCAAGCGCTGCAATAAGCCGGTGCGCCGAATGGGCGCTCAAACAAGGAATAATTGGGGACTATGGCAACACAGTCCCCTTTTTCTTGGCTGGCCGACGCAGCAGACACGCTGCGCGCCAAACTTCCTGCAGACCTCCCGCAGTCCCTCACGCCCCCGGCTTGGGCGGTGGCGGAGGTGCAGCAACGCGTGGTGCTTTTTTTAAACCATGTGCTGATGCAAGAGCCCGCAGCGCGCGACCGGTTGCAGCGGCAAAAAGGGCGCCAAGTGCAAGTGTGCTGGCGTGACCAAATTTTTCAGTGCGGCTTCACGCCTGCGGGCTTGGTCGAGTTCATCGCCCCTGATGCTTCAACCAAAGCCGCTGACCTGGTGTTGCGTGTAAGTGAGTCCTCTCCCTTTGCGCTCGCCAAAACCGTGTTGCAAGGCGACAAGCCGGCCATTCGGATCGAAGGCGATGTGCAGCTGGCCGCGGAAGTCAACTGGCTGATTGACCATGTGCGCTGGGACCCTGAAGAGGACTTGGCGCGTGTGGTGGGCGATGCACCTGCGCACACCTTGGTGCAAACCGCACAACGCGCTGTGGAGGCACTGCGTCATTTTGTGCAACAACAAACCCAAAAGGCCGCCCCATGATGACCCGATTGCTGCGCGGCATTTACATCGTCTTGATCGTGC
>JBDKLR010000102.1:0-5541 GCA_039795515.1 Pseudomonadota bacterium
GCTGGCGGCCCATCACCCAAGCGGTGCACGACGCCGGTTCGAAAATCGTGGCGCAAATTTGGCACGTGGGCCGCATCAGCCACCCCGACCTGACCGGGGGTGCCACCCCGATAGCCCCCTCGGCCATCGCGCCCAAGGTGTCGGCCTACACCCGCAACGGCAAACAAGCCGCACCCGTGCCCCAGGCCTTGAGCGTTGCCGACATTCAAACCGTGGTGCAACAGTTTCGACAGGCCGCAGCCAACGCCATCCGCGCAGGTTTTGATGGCGTGGAAATACACGGTGCCAATGGCTATTTGGTCGATCAGTTTTTGCGCGATGGCAGCAACCAACGCGATGACGCGTATGGCGGTTCACCTGAGAAGCGCTGTCGCTTCGCCCTGGAAGTGGTGGACGCGGTGGTCGACGAAATCGGTGCCGGGCGCGTGGGCATTCGCCTCTCGCCAGTCACCCCCGCCAACGATGCGCACGGCTCCGACCCGCAAGCCGTGTTTGGCCATTTGGTGGAACAACTCAATCAGCGCGGCATTGCCTTCATCCATTTCATCGAAGGCAGCACAGGCGGCCCGCGTGACTTGACGGGCTTTGATTTCGCTTGGGCACGCCGCACTTTCAAGGGGGCTTACATCGCCAACAACGGCTACGACCGTCAAATGGCGCTGGATGCCGTGGCCACAGGCCAGGCCGATGCGGTGGCGTTTGGCCGCCTCTTCATCGCCAACCCCGACTTGGTACAGCGCTTGAAAGCCAATGCCCCCATGAACACGCCCAACCCCAAGACGTTTTACGTGCCGGGGCCTGAGGGATACATTGATTACCCTGCCATGTGATTGAAATCAGGGAAAACCACAATCTCCTGTCAACTTGTCCCAGGTCATTAGCACTCCCCTGACTGGAGTGCTAATATATAACCGTAATGACTGACATGGACAGGAGCCCATTGATGACAACACTGACGCTTTCCACCCCCGCCAACACCTCGGTTGCAGCGAACCCCTGGGCCTTGCTGCCTCCGTTGGGCAACTTGGACGCCTATATTTCTGCGGTCAACCGTTTGCCCATGCTGACCCTGGAGCAAGAGCAGGAATTCGCCAAAAAACTCAAAGAAAACAACGATTTGGACGCGGCTGGCAAGCTGATTTTGTCGCACCTGCGCTTGGTCGTCGCCATCTCTCGCCAATACGCAGGCTACGGCCTGCCCCAAGGCGATCTGATCCAAGAAGGCAATGTCGGCCTGATGAAGGCCGTCAAGCGCTTCGACCCCGAACACGGGGTGCGCCTGGTCAGCTATGCCATGCACTGGATCAAGGCCGAAATCCACGAATACATCATCAAAAACTGGCGCATGGTCAAACTGGCCACCACCAAGGCCCAGCGCAAGCTCTTTTTCAACCTGCGCTCCATGAAGCAAGGTTTTCGCGCTGAAGCGGGTGAGGATCACACCGCCATGACGCGTGACAGCCTGAGCGACGCCCAAATTGACAGCGTGGCCAAAGAGCTCAACGTCAAGCGTGAAGAAGTGATTGAAATGGAAGCGCGCATGGCCGGCGGCGATGTGTTGCTCGATCCCAGCCCCAGCGACGACGGCGAAGACGCCTTTGGGCCGATCGCCTATTTGGCGGATGTGCAACACGAGCCCACCGCCATGATCGAGGCGCACCAACGCGATGTGCTGTCCAGTGACGGCATCACGCAAGCGTTGGAAGTGCTCGACCCCCGCAGTCGCCGCATCGTGGAAGAGCGCTGGCTCAAGGTGAACGATGACAACTCGGGTGGCATGACGCTGCATGAATTGGCAGCGGAGTACGGCGTCAGCGCTGAGCGGATTCGCCAAATTGAAGTGGCGGCCATGAAAAAAATGAAGACCGCGCTGTTGGAATACAACTGACATCCGCCTCGGGACGAGGCCGGCTGATCACTTCAGCAAAGCGGCGATGTCCTGTGCCATGGCCTGCGGCCCGATGCCGTACCGTGCATACAAACGCAAGCGGCCTTCGGGGTCATAAATATAAGTACCCGCCTGATGGTCCATGGTGTAACTCGTGGGTGTTGAGCCCGCCACTTTTTTGTAATAGAGCTTGAAACTTTTGGCCAGATTGGGCAGTTCTTCCAAGCTGGGCACCAATGCCAAAAACGTGGGATCGAAATTGGCCATGTACGTTTGAAGCAAGGCTGGCGTGTCGCGCTCAGGATCGACCGTGATGAACACGGCTTGCAAACGTTGTCCCTGATCACCCAGCGCTTTTTTCACCTGCACCCATTCGGTGAGCGTGGTGGGACAAAAGTCAGGGCATTGGGTGTAGCCAAAAAACACCACCACCACTTGGCCCTTGAAGTCAGCCATGGTGCGCATCTGACCGTTGTGGTCTTTCAATTGAAAGCCTTGTGCGTAATCGGCGCCCGTCAGGTCCACTGCATTGAACTGGGGCTTGTCGGGTGCACAGGCCATGCAGCCAGCCAGCAGAGCCATGCACAAGAAGCGGCGCAACCGATTCATACAACCCCCAACAGGTAATGGTCAATCAACAAAGCAGCGAACAAAAAGCTCAGGTGGTAGAGCGAGAACTTGAAAGTCTTGCGGGCCAACTCATCGGAGTAAGAACGCCACAAGGCCCAGGCATAGCCACAAAACATCAGACTCAACACCAGCGCGCTGACCAGGTAAAACCAACCGCTCATCCGATAGATGAAGGGCATGAGGCAAGCGGCCAACAACACAAAGGTGTAGAGCAAGATTTGCAAACGGGTGAATTCATTGCCGTGGGTGACAGGCAACATGGGCAAGCCAGACTTGCGGTAATCCTCCACACGGTAAAGAGCCAATGCCCAAAAATGCGGCGGCGTCCACAAGAAAATGATGAGGAACAAAATCAGCGCTTCAGGGCCAACGTCACCCGTCATGGCGGCCCAGCCCAACACGGGCGGCATGGCGCCTGATGCGCCACCGATGACGATGTTTTGCGGTGTGAGAGGCTTCAAGATCACGGTGTAAATGATGGCGTAGCCCACGAAGGTGGCAAAAGTCAACCACATGGTGAGCGGGTTGACCCAGACGTACAAAATCACCGAACCCAGCAAGCACAGCACGGCCGAAAACAACAAGGTGTCGCGGTCACTCAACTCGCCCATGGCAGTGGGTCGCCATGAGGTGCGCTTCATCCGCGCGTCAATGGCTTTTTCCACGATGCAGTTGAAGGCCGCAGCTGCGCCAGACACCAACCAAATGCCCAAACACGCGATCGCTCCCAAACGCACCTCGGCCCAAGAGGGCACACCAGGCACCGCCAACACCATGCCAATCAGCGCACAAAAAACGATCAATTGGATGACGCGCGGCTTGGTCAGTGTGTTGAACTGTTGCCAACGCAATGGCAGGTACAGAGACAAAGACTTCATAACATGGGCCTAGAGAAAGTAGCGGCTATTCGATGGGCGTTTTGTGCTTGGGTGGTGGCCAAAGTCCAGGTCAGCAAGATCAACATGGACACCGCAGCCCCAGTATGCATCAAGGCCGCGAGCATGGGCCAACCCAACACCGCGTTGGAAATGCCGGTGATGAATTGCAGCACCAACAAAGCCACCAGGCCCCAGCCTTGGCGACGCAAGCCCTGTTTGATCCAGGCTGTCGTCACCAGCACCAACAAGATCGCAGCCACCACGGCATGCCAACGATGCACCATGTGAATGGCTGTCAAGGCTTGGAAGGGCAAGGCTTGCTGCTGACCATCCATGCCCAAGGGTCGCCAGAGTTCAAAGGCTTTGTCGAAATTCATCTCGGGCCACCAACTGCCTTGGCATTGCGGATAGGTGTTACAGGCCAACACCGCATAGTTGCTGCTGACCCATGCGCCCAGCAAAATTTGCAACACCAGCACCAACACGGTAGCCAGCATCAACAGATACAAAGAGGTGGGAATGGGTTTACGCGCCTGTGTCCAAGGCGAGTGGTTTTGTCTGACCAATTGAATGGTGAGCAAGACCGCCAGCAACATCCCCCCCAGCAAGTGCAAACTGACGATGGCTGGGAACAGTTTCATGGTGACGGTCAAGGCCCCAAATGCGCCTTGTACACAGACCCAGATCAGGGTCAGCGTGGGCCATCCCCACAAACTGCGTTCTGCGCGCCACGAAAACACAGCCAAGGTCAAGATCAACACACCCACCGTCATGGCCAAATAGCGGTGGATCATTTCAATCCAGGCTTTGCTGAAAGTGACTGGGCCTGTGGGCATGGCGGCTTGCGCACTGGCGATGGCTTCATGCGCACCCAGCGGGCTGGCATGTCCATAACACCCTGGCCAATCGGGACAGCCCAAACCCGAGTCGGTCAAGCGGGTGAAAGACCCGAACAAAATCAAATCAAAAGTCAAAAACAAAGTCAGCAAGGTCAACTGCCGCACGCGCTGGGGCACCAGAGCGTTGCGGTTTTTGAGCCAGACCCAGCTGACAGGACCCAGGCCCAATAACAAGGCCAACAACAACAGTTGGACGATAGGCCCCAGGTTGAACAATGCGACTTCATTCATGGGTGTCACCGACCTGCTTTGTCCCAAGAAACCGAGGCACGCAACAAACGCTCCCAATCACGGCGCAACTGGGGCGCTTGCTCTGCAGTGAGATGGGCGGGAAAGCGCATCATCCAATCACCATGCGGGTCCACCAAGTACAAATGGTCCGACAAGGCTTGCCCTTTGGCGGGGTTCAACCAAGCGCTGATTTGGGCTTCTGGCACACGCAACACCACTGCCTCGGTGAGTCCCGCCAAAAGCTGGGGGTTGACCGGTGAATCATCCGACACCAACCACACCCAATCGGTACGATCTTTTTCACGCCCCAAGGCGGCGCGAATTTGACGTTGCAAATAGAGGTTTTGTTGGCAGGCTTCGTCACAGACTCCTGGGGCCACACTGACCAACAACCACTGTCCTTGAAGGTTGGTCAACGCCGATGTTTGTCCATCCAAATGGACGGCTTGCACGGGCGGCAAATGCTTGACGGGTTGAATCAACTCGCCAAAGCTGCGCATGCCCGAGGGCCGCAAGACATAAAAGGTGAAATAAGAGGCGACCACCGGGGCCGCACAAACGAGCAACACCACCAACATGCGCAAACGGCCCATGGCTGTGCGGCGTGCGTCTTCATCAGCCACTGCTCCCGGGTTGGGCAGGTCGTACACCGTCAAACCCAAAGCCTGGGGTTCTTGTTTGTCAGTTGCTTGTTCTTGCATGGCGAATTGGTTGAATCCATTGAAACCAGAGGTAGAGCATCGCGATCAGGGCACTCAAGGCAAACCATTGAAAGGCGTAGCCTTTGTTCTTGTCAGCACTTTGTGCAATGACGGGCCAGTCGCGGCGCAAACCATCTGTGTCTTGCCCCGTCTGAATGACCAAGGCGTTCACATTGTCGTTGACCAGCGCTTTCATTTGCGCCATATCCAAATTGGCCTGTATCACGGGCAGGCCATTCACGGGAGTGACTGGTTCGGTGGTCGCCAACTCGACCATGTGCGACAACGGCGGGGCAATCCTGCCCTGCACCAGG
>JBDKLR010000103.1:0-10237 GCA_039795515.1 Pseudomonadota bacterium
GTGCGGTGGTGGACCTGAACCTGTGCCCCTTTGCCAAAGCGGTCATGGCCAAGGGACAGCTTCGTTATGTGGTGACCGAACACAGCGAGCCCGAGCAGGTGTTGCGGTTGCTGCAAACCGAGATGCAAACCTTGGTCAACGCCGATCCGGCCACCTTGGACACCACTTTGTTGATCGCGCCTTATTTGCTGCCCGATTTTCTGGACTTCAACGAATTTTTATTCGATTGCGACGCGGTACTGCGGGGCATGGATTTGGAAGGCGTGCTGCAAATCGCCGACTTTCACCCCGGCTACCAATTCGCCGGCACCCAACCCGGTGACGTGGAAAACCTCACCAATCAATCGCCCTATCCCACACTGCATTTGCTGCGCGAAGACAGTGTCAGCCGTGCCGTCGAGTCCTTCCCCGATGCCGCCTTGATTTATGACCGCAACACCGCGTTGCTGCGCGACATGGGAGAGGCGGGTTGGCAGGCTTTGGGCATGAAGGCCAGGTTGTATCAGCCGACTTGAAATCGACCTGAGTCGTTTTTGCCCCGCACAATCCACCCATGCCCAAATCCAAACCAGTCGCCTCCAAAGCCCAAGACCCCAGCGCGCAACTGGACCTGCGCCCCGGCCAATCCATCGAGCTGCTCAAGGCCCTGCACATCCTCACCCGTGAGGGCAAGATCAACCAAGACTCCCGACGCAAGTTGAAGCAGGTCCATCACCTGTTTCAATTCATCGAAAAACAACTGCTGGACATGTTGAACCAGCGCGTGGCCCAGCAGGACGATCAACCCATCACCCTGGCCGACCATGGTGCGGGCAAGTCCTATTTGGGTTTCATGATCCACGATTGGTTTTTCAAGCCGCAGCAAGCCGTGCTGGGACGCGCGGTGGGTCGGGTGATAGGCATCGAAACCCGGGCCGAGTTGGTGACCGCGTCGCAGCAGCTCGCGCAACAACTCGGTTTCAGCCAAGGCATGCAGTTCGTCAACGCAAGTGTCAGCGAAGCCACGGCCGATCAACGCTTGCCGGATCGGGTGGATGTCGTCACCGCCTTGCATGCTTGCGACACCGCCACCGACGACGCCATTGCTTTTGGCTTGGCCAAGCAGGCGCGGTTCATGGCCTTGGTGCCTTGTTGCCAAGCCGAGTTGGCCAGCCATTTGCGCCAACACAAAGCGCTGAACTTGTCGCGCACACCGTTGGCTGAGCTTTGGCGTCATCCCTTGCACACCCGCGAGATGGGCAGTCAACTGACCAATGTGTTGCGCTGTCTCTATTTGGAGTCGCAGGGGTATCAGGTCACGGTCACCGAACTGGTGGGCTGGGAACACAGCATGAAAAACGAACTCATCCTGGCGCAACACACGGGGCAGAAAAAGAAAAGTGCGGCCGAGCGCCTGGGAGCCTTGCTGGCTTCATTCGGTTTGGAAGCCCTGAAGCCACGTTTTGGTATGACAAACTGAATATATTTGTGCACTAAATAATACTTCTAGATTTATACTGGCGCGCCGATCAACAAGCGTCCAGACATGAAAATCCTCCTCACAGGTGCCTTTGGCAACGTTGGCATCAGCACCTTGAAAGCCCTGGCTGGGCGCGGTCACCAAATACGTTGTTTTGACTTGCCCTCGCGCACCAACCTGCGCTTGGCCCAGCAACACGCCAAGGGCTTGGACGTGGTGTGGGGCGACATCCGTCAACCACGTGACGTGCAGCAAGCTGTCCAAGGACAGGAGTTGGTCTTGCACTTGGCGGCCATCATCCCAGCGCTGTCACACACCGGCGACAAAAGCGAACAAAACCCCTCTTTGGCTGAAGCCGTCAATGTCGGGGGCATGCGCAACCTGATCCAAGCCGTGCAAGCCATCCCCCAACCGGCCAAAGTGTTGTTCACGTCCTCTGTTCATGTTTACGGTCCCACGCAGCACTTGACCCCACCCCTCACGGTGTCCACACCACTCAACCCCTTTGAAAAATACGCCAGGCACAAAGTCCTTTGCGAAGAAATGCTGACCCGCAGTGGCTTGACATGGGCGGTGTTCAGGTTGTCAGCAGCCATTCCCGTCAAAGTGGTGTTCAACCGGGCCATGTTTGCAGTGCCTCTGCACAACCGCATCGAGTATGTGCACACCCTGGATGTGGGCTTGGCTTTGGCCAATGCGGTCGATAAAGAGGCCTTGTGGGGCAGGGTGTGGCTGATTGGCGGCGGACCGCGTTGCCAAATGACTTATGGCGACATGATTCAACAATTCACAACCATGTTGGGTCAAAAACCGTTACCTGCCTCGTTGTTCAGCCAACAAGATTTCAGCGTCGATTGGATGGACACCACGGACAGCCAAGCCTTGTTGGGCTATCAACGCCACACCTTTGACGATTATTTGCGCCAGTTGCAGGACCTCATGGGTCGCAAGCTCCAGTGGGTTCGCTGGTTCAATCCCGTGGTGCGTCAAGCGTTGTATTTGCGCGCTGTTTTGCCCTAGCGCTTCAAGTGGGCGGGCGGCTTCAAGCCGAGGCCAAGGCCAGCAAACCAGGCAACACGGCCTGCCAATCCGGGTCCGTCACCCGTGGCAAATCCCCCGCCAAAGCGGCTTTGCACATGCGTTGCAGGGTGTCGATGTGCGGCAGCACAGTCCCTGCAAACCGGGCTTGGTGTTGGCCATCGGCCAGCAGCAAGGTGGGGAAGTTTTCAATGTCCAGGTCTTGCAACAAATCGTCATGCGCTTCCACATCCACCCAGACAAAACGCGCTTGTGGCATGTCCTTGGCGAGATGCTCAAACAGTGGTTGGTACTCCCGACAAGTGCCGCACCATTCAGCGCACAGGCAAAACACCCATAGCTCGGGGGTTGTGGCGACGTTCAGGGTGTTGGACATGCGTTGAATGTTAATCGACGCCTGTGCGCGCTAACATGACCGCATGGCCCGTCTGCCCCGTCTCACCCTTGCTGGCTACCCGCACCACATCATTCTGCGGGGCAACAACCGACAAGCCATTTTCATGGACACCAGCGACTTTCAGCGCATGCTGGCATTGTTGGAAACCCATGCCAAAGCACAAGGTGTCGAGGTGCACGCTTATGTGCTGATGAGCAATCACCTGCATTTGTTGCTCACCCCCGCCAACGACAAAGCCCTGCCTTTGATGATGCAGGCCGTGGGCCGCGCTTACGTGCTCTATTTCAACAAGCGGCACGGCCGCACGGGCACCTTGTGGGAAGGGCGTTACCGCTCTGCGTTGATTCAAACCGATCGGTATTTATTGGCTTGCATGGCCTATATCGATCTCAACCCGGTGCGCGCAGGCATGGTGGCGCAAGCCGCGGACTATCCCTGGTCCAGCCATGCGCATTACACGGGTGGCCGTCAAGACGCATGGCTCACGCCCCATGCGCTTTACTGGGGTTTGGGCAACACCCCGTTTGCCCGAGAGTTGGCATACGCCGAGATCGTTCAAGCCGGTGTTGACGCTAGTCAACAGCAGGCGCTCACATCCTCGACCCTCAGCGGTTGGGCGCTGGGTGAAGATCATTTCGCGCATCAGGTGCAACAACTCACGCCGCGACGGGTTCGGCCAACGCCGGCAGGGCGACCATTCAGGCAAACCAAGCCTGATTGATCTTCTGTCCCCGGTTAAATTCCTGAGTTTATTTATCGGGTATTAATTGGAATCTGACCCCCATTAATTTCTTTGAAAAGCATGCTGCGGTGCACTATGCTTGGTGCCCTTGATTGAAAAAACGAAGGAAGAGCGTCATGCAACAGCCATTTACCGAGGGTTTGTACCAGTCCAACCAAGAACACGATGCTTGCGGTGTGGGTTTTGTGGCGCACATCAAAGGACAAAAGTCGCATGACATCGTCAGTCAAGCGCTGAAGATTTTGGAAAACCTGGACCACCGTGGCGCGGTGGGCGCTGACAAACTCATGGGAGACGGCGCCGGCATCTTGATTCAGCTGCCCGATGCGCTCTACCGCGAAGACATGGCCCAGCAAGGGGTGATCTTGCCTCCGCAAGGCGAGTACGGCGTGGGCATGGTGTTTTTGCCCAAAGAACATGCATCGCGTTTGGCCTGTGAGCAAGAACTGGCGCGTGCCATCAAAGCCGAAGGACAAGTGCTGCTGGGCTGGCGCGATGTGCCAGTCAACCTGAACATGCCCATGTCGCCCACAGTGCGCGCCAAAGAGCCGCTGATTCGCCAAGTGTTCATCGGGCGTGGCAACGACGTCATCGTGCAAGACGCTTTGGAGCGCAAGTTGTACGTCATCCGCAAAACCGCCAGTGCCGCCATTCAGCACCTCAACCTGAAGCACAGCAAAGAATATTACGTGCCCAGCATGTCCAGCCGCACGGTGATTTACAAGGGCTTGTTGCTGGCCGATCAGGTGGGTACTTATTTCACCGACTTGCAAGACCCGCGTTGCGTGTCTGCGCTGGGCTTGGTCCACCAACGCTTCTCTACCAACACCTTCCCCGAATGGCCTTTGGCCCACCCTTACCGCTATGTGGCGCACAACGGCGAGATCAACACGGTCAAGGGCAACTACAACTGGATGAAAGCGCGCGAAGGCGTCATGTCTTCGGCTGTGTTGGGCGATGACTTGCAAAAGCTCTACCCGATCAGCTTCGCCGATCAATCCGACACCGCCACCTTTGACAACTGTCTCGAGTTGCTGACCATGGCGGGTTATCCCTTGAGCCAAGCGGTGATGATGATGATTCCCGAGCCTTGGGAAAACCACAGCACCATGGACACGTGTCGGCGTGCTTTTTACGAATACCACGCCGCCATGTTGGAGCCCTGGGACGGCCCAGCCTCCATCGTGTTCACCGATGGCCGTCAAATCGGCGCCACCTTGGACCGCAACGGTCTGCGTCCCTCGCGTTACTGCATCACCGACGACGACTTGGTGATCATGGGCTCGGAGTCGGGTGTTTTGCCTGTGCCCGAGAGCAAGATCGTTCGCAAATGGCGACTGCAGCCCGGCAAGATGTTCTTGATCGACCTCGAGCAAGGCCGCATGATCGACGACGAAGAACTCAAAGCCGGTCTCGCCAACAGCAAGCCCTACAAACAATGGATTGAAAACCTGCGCATCCGTTTGGACGATGTGGCCGAGCATCCTGTCGGTCACCCCGAGCAAAGTGGCATTTCTTTGCTCGACCGCCAGCAAGCTTTTGGGTACACACAAGAGGACTTCAAATTCCTCATGGCCCCCATGGCCGCCAACGGTGAGGAAGCCTTGGGTTCCATGGGCAATGACAGCCCCTTGGCCGTGCTGTCCGACAAGAACAAACCGCTTTACAACTACTTCAAGCAGTTGTTCGCGCAAGTGACCAACCCGCCGATCGACCCGATCCGCGAGGCCATCGTCATGTCGCTGGTCTCGTTTGTCGGTCCCAAGCCCAATTTGCTCGACATCAACCAGGTCAACCCACCCATGCGCCTTGAGGTGAGCCAACCCGTGCTCGACTTCCAAGACATGGCCAAGTTGCGTCACATCGAGAGCATGACCCAAGGCAAGTTCAAAAGCGCCACCTTGGACATCACCTACCCACTGGCTTGGGGCCATGAAGGTGTGGAGGCCAAACTGGCCTCGCTGTGCGCCGAAGCGGTGGACCACATCAAGAGCGGCCACAACATCTTGATCGTCAGCGACCGTGGCATCAGTGCCACCCAAGTGGCGATCCCCGCGCTGCTGGCCTTGTCGGCCATTCACCAACATTTGGTCAAAGAAGGCTTGCGCACCAGCGCGGGTTTGGTCGTCGAAACTGGCAGTGCGCGCGAGGTGCACCACTTTGCCGTGTTGGCGGGTTATGGCGCAGAGGCCGTGCACCCGTATTTGGCGATGGAGTCCTTGGCCACCATGCACGCCGAGTTGCCTGGTGACCTGTCAGCCGACAAAGCCATTTACAACTATGTCAAAGCGATTGGCAAAGGTCTGTCGAAAATCATGTCCAAAATGGGCGTGTCCACCTACATGTCTTACTGCGGTGCGCAATTGTTCGAAGCCATTGGCCTGAACACCGACACCGTGGCCAAGTACTTCACCGGCACCCCCAGCCGCGTCGAAGGCATTGGCATTTTTGACATCGCCGAAGAAGCGATTCGCATGCACCAAGCCGCGTTCAGCGATGACCCGGTGTTGGCCAACATGCTCGATGCCGGCGGCGAATACGCCTGGCGTGCCCGGGGTGAAGACCACATGTGGACGCCAGACGCGATCGCCAAGTTGCAGCACAGCACCCGTGCCAACAACTTCAGCACTTACAAGGAATACGCCCAGATCATCAACGATCAGAGCCGTCGCCACATGACCTTGCGTGGGTTGTTCGAGTTCAAGATCGACCCAGCCAAAGCGATTGCGCTCGACCAGGTCGAGCCTGCATCCGAAATCGTCAAACGCTTTGCCACTGGTGCCATGTCCTTGGGCTCGATTTCCACCGAAGCCCATGCCACCCTGGCCGTGGCCATGAACCGCATCGGCGGCAAAAGCAACACCGGTGAAGGCGGCGAAGACCCGGCCCGCTACCGCAACGAGCTCAAAGGCATCCCCATCCAAGCGGGCGAGTCTTTGAAGAGCGTGATTGGCGACAAGCAAGTGGAAGTCGACATGCCTTTGCTGGCGGGCGATTCGCTGCGCTCCAAGATCAAGCAAGTGGCATCCGGCCGCTTTGGTGTCACCGCCGAATACCTGGCCAGCGCCGATCAAATTCAAATCAAGATGGCGCAAGGTGCCAAGCCCGGTGAGGGCGGTCAATTGCCCGGCACCAAGGTGTCCGAGTACATCGGCTTCTTGCGTTACTCGGTGCCTGGTGTGGGCCTTATTTCACCGCCACCGCACCACGACATCTACTCCATCGAGGACTTGGCGCAACTGATCCACGACCTGAAAAACGTCGCTCCCCACGCCGACATCAGCGTGAAGCTGGTGTCCGAGGTGGGTGTGGGCACCATTGCCGCGGGTGTGGCCAAGTGCAAGGCCGACCACGTGGTGATCGCCGGTCACGACGGCGGCACAGGTGCCTCGCCTTGGTCTTCCATCAAGCATTGCGGCAGCCCCTGGGAAATCGGTTTGGCCGAGACCCAGCAAACCTTGGTGCTCAATGGTTTGCGCAGCCGCATTCGGGTGCAAACCGACGGCCAAATGAAAACCGGCCGCGACGTCGCCATTGGCGCTTTGTTGGGTGCTGACGAGTTTGGTTTTGCCACCGCGCCGCTGGTGGTTGAGGGCTGCATCATGATGCGCAAATGCCACCTGAACACCTGCCCGGTGGGTGTGGCCACGCAAGACCCGGTGTTGCGTCAGAAGTTCTCCGGCAAGCCCGAGCACGTGGTCAATTATTTCTTCTTCATCGCCGAGGAAGTGCGTCAAATCATGGCGCAACTGGGCATCGCCAAGTTCGATGACCTGATTGGCCGAGCCGACCTGCTCGACATGCGCAAAGGCGTGGAGCACTGGAAAGCCAAAGGCCTGGACTTCACCCGCTTGTTGGCCATGCCACCCGTGCCTGCTGGCACCGTGTTGTTCCACAACCAGGTGCAAGAACATGGTTTGGACAAGTCCTTGGACAAAGTCTTGATCGAGAAAAGCCGTGCGGCCATCGACAAAGGCGACAAGGTGCAGTTCATGGAGGTCGCGCGCAACGTGAACCGGTCGGTGGGTGCCATGCTCTCGGGTGCGCTCACCCAAGTGCGTCCCGAAGGTTTGCCCGACGACACCTTGCGCATCCAGTTGGAAGGCACAGGCGGTCAGTCGTTTGGCGCGTTCTTGGCCAAAGGCATCACCTTGTATTTGATAGGCGACGCCAACGATTACACCGGCAAAGGTTTGTCGGGTGGTCGCGTGGTGGTGCGCCCCAGCCTGGAGTTCCGTGGCGAGGCGGTGTCCAACACCATCGTGGGCAACACCGTGCTGTACGGCGCGACCAGCGGCGAAGCGTTTTTCAGCGGCGTGGCCGGTGAGCGTTTCGCGGTGCGTCTGTCAGGTGCCACCGCTGTGGTGGAAGGCACCGGCGACCATGGTTGCGAATACATGACCGGTGGCACCGTGGCCGTGTTGGGCAACACCGGGCGCAACTTCGCGGCGGGCATGAGCGGTGGCATTGCTTATGTGTACGACGAGGACGGCCAGTTTGACAAGCGCTGCAACACCGCCATGGTCAGCATGGAGAAAGTGCTCACCGAGAAAGAACAATCCGCCGATGTGCCCCAAGCTTTGTGGCACCGTGGTCAAAGCGATGAAGCGCAACTGAAAAAGCTGCTCGAAGACCACCACCGCTGGACCGGTTCCAAACGCGCCCGTGCGCTGCTGGACGACTGGGCCCAAGCCCGCAGCAAGTTCGTCAAAGTGTTCCCCAACGAATACAAACGCGCCCTGGGTGAATTGGCTGCGGCTGCCACCGAGAAACCTGCCAAGGCGAAAAAAGCCACGGCCAAATCTTGAGCGCTCAACAAGGAAAACATCATGGGAAAAATCACAGGCTTCATGGAATTTGAGCGCATCGAAGAGGGTTACAAACCCGTGCCAGAGCGTTTGAAGCATTACAAAGAGTTCGTCATCGGATTGACACCCGAGCAGGCCAAAACCCAAAGCGCCCGCTGCATGGACTGCGGCACGCCGTTTTGCAACAACGGCTGCCCGGTCAACAACATCATTCCCGACTTCAACGACCTGGTGTTTGCCAACCAATGGCAAAACGCCCTCACGGTTTTGCACAGCACCAACAACTTCCCCGAGTTCACCGGCCGCATTTGCCCCGCCCCTTGTGAAGCGGCGTGTGTGGTGAATTTCAATGGCGACGCGGTGGGCATCAAATCCATCGAGCACGCCATCATCGACCGAGGCTGGGCCGAGGGTTGGGTCCAACCGCAAGTGGCGGCCCACAAAACCGGCAAAAAAGTGGCAGTGGTTGGCGCTGGTCCAGCGGGCATGGCGGCGGCACAGCAACTCGCGCGCGTCGGCCATTCGGTGACGGTGTTTGAGAAAAACGACCGTGTCGGCGGTTTGCTGCGCTACGGCATCCCCGACTTCAAGATGGAGAAAAGCCACATCGACCGCCGCGTCGCGCAAATGGAGGCCGAAGGCGTGGTTTTCAAAACCGGCGTGTTGATCGGCAGTTGGCCCAAAGACAGCAAGGTCACCAACTGGTCCAAAGAAACCATCAGTGCCGAAGAATTGAAGACAGCGTTTGACGCGGTGCTTTTGACTGGCGGCTCCGAGCAATCGCGTGACCTGCCTGTGCCGGGACGCGAGCTCGATGGCGTGCATTTCGCGATGGAATTCTTGCCCCAGCAAAACAAGGTCAACGCGGGCGACAAACTGAAGGACCAACTGCGCGCCGATGGCAAGCATGTCATCGTCATCGGCGGTGGTGACACGGGTTCTGATTGCGTGGGCACCAGCACCCGCCATGGCGCGGCCAGCGTCACCCAGTTCGAGGTGATGCCCATGCCCCCCGAGCACGAGGACAAGCCCTTGGTGTGGCCTTATTGGCCACTCAAACTGCGCACCAGCTCCAGCCACGAGGAAGGCGCGGAAAAAGGCGTGCTCAAACGCGAATTCGCCATTTCCACCAAAGCTTTTGTGGGTCAAAACGGCAAGCTCACTGGCTTGAAAACCGTGCATGTCGAAATGAAAGACGGCAAGCTCACCGAAATCGCAGGCACTGAAAAAGAACACAAGGCCGACCTGGTGTTGTTGGCCATGGGTTTCACCAACCCTGTGGCAACGGTGCTCGACGCTTTTGGGGTCGACAAAGACGCCCGTGGCAATGCCCGCGCCCACACCGAGGAGGGCAGTGGTTACATTACCAATGTGCCCAAGGTGTTTGCCGCTGGTGACATGCGCCGAGGCCAGTCGCTGGTGGTCTGGGCCATCCGCGAAGGCCGCCAAGCGGCCCGCACCATTGACCAATTCCTCATGGGTGAGAGCGAACTGCCCCGATGAAAGACACATGACCCCCGCCAATCCATCACTTGTTGAACTGCGCGATGTCCATTTTGGATATGGCGAACGGTTGGTGTTGGAAGGGGTCAGTTTGCAAATCCCACGCGGTCAAGTCACCGCGCTGATGGGCGCGTCGGGTGGCGGCAAGACCACGGTGCTGCGCCTGATCGGCGGGCAACACCGCGCCAACGCAGGCGCCGTGTTGTTTGAAAACCAAGACATTGGGCAACTCGACAAACACGGCCTGTACCAAGCGCGTCGGCGCATGGGGATGTTGTTCCAGTTTGGCG
>JBDKLR010000104.1:0-3285 GCA_039795515.1 Pseudomonadota bacterium
CAGCTGACCTTGCGCGTCAATGACCAAGAAGTCCGTGAAGTTCAAGGCGTGGCCAGCACCATGCATGGGCAAGCAATTTTGAAGGGCCTGTTGGTGGCCCTACCTCCGGCGCCTCACGATGCAAATCCAACGTCGTGATTGGCTCAAGGTTTCCAGCCTGGCTTTGATGCTGGGATGGGCCGACATCAGCAAAGGCGCCAGCCTGATGGCCGTGCGCGTCTGGCCAGCCAAAGACTACACACGGGTCACCTTGGAATCGGACGTTGCGCTCAAAACCAAGTACACCTTTGTGCCCTCACCGCCTCGCTTGGCCATCGACATTGAAGGCTTGGAGCTGAACCCCTCCATCAAGGAGTGGGTTGGCAAAATCAAACCCGACGACCCCAACATCACGGGTGTACGGGTGGCGCAAAACAGCCCGGGCATCGTGCGGATGGTGTTTGATTTGAAGCAAGCTGTTCAACCGCAAGTATTTGCATTGACCCCTGTGGGCGCCTATCAACATCGCTTGGTATTGGACTTGTATCCCACAGCGCCCGTTGACCCGCTTGAAAGTTGGATTGCCGAGCGCACACAAAGCAACGACCCCCTCAGCGACTGGCTGAACAAACAAGCCAATGCAACGCGTCCCAATACCAGCAGCTCACCCACGTCACCGGCTGAAGCCAATGCGCCCGCCAACACAAGCCCTGGCAATGCGGCACCCACCGATCGTTTGATCATTGTGGCCATCGATGCGGGCCATGGCGGCGAAGACCCCGGCGCCATTGGCCCCAACGGCACCAAAGAGAAAGACGTGGTCTTGCAAATTGCCTTGAAACTGCGCGATCGCATCAACGCCACCACGGTCAAGGGCAGCCCCATGCGCGCCTACCTTACGCGTGATGCCGACTACTTTGTGCCGCTGCATGTGCGCGTTCAAAAAGCACGCAAAGTGCAAGCCGATCTGTTTGTCAGTGTGCACGCCGATGCTTTCTTCACACCCAATGCACAAGGGGCCAGTGTGTTTGCGCTGAGCCACGGCGCGGCGTCCAGCAGTGCGGCCCGATGGATGGCGCAACAAGAAAACAAAGCCGACTTGATTGGCGGCATGAACTTTGGTGTGAAAGACACGCAAGTGCAACAAGCACTGCTCGACATGAGCACCTCTGCACAAATCAAGGACAGCTTGAATTTGGGCGGCGCCCTTCTGCGAGAAATTGGCGGCGTGGGCCGATTGCACAAACCCAAGGTCGAGCAAGCTGGTTTTGCCGTGTTGAAAGCCCCCGACATTCCCAGCGTGTTGGTGGAAACCGCGTTCATCAGCAACCCCGATGAAGAAGCCAAGCTGTCAGATGCCAATTACCAAAACAGTATTGCAGATGCTTTGGTCAAAGGGCTGCAGAAATACTTTGAACGCAACCCGCCACTGGCGCGCAAACGCGCCACCTAATCAGACGGCTGGGAAGGCCTGCATGCGGGCGCGAACTTCGGCCCAATGCGCAGGATCACAACCGCGGCGCATCACCACCAAGGTGGCACTGGCCAAGGCATGCGCCAAGACATCTTGCAATGCGGCTTCAGAGGCTTGAGCAGCCCAAGATTTCAATCCTTGACCCTGCGCTTCAGCCCTTGCATGATGCATCGCACACGCCAACAAGCCCGCCAAGAAACTGTCGCCTGCCCCCACGGTGTCCATCACTTTGACTGGGGCCGCTTCACGGGCTGAATAGACCTTGAACTCGCCGCCATGGCGAACCAACAGGCGCGCACCTTCAGCGCCTAGGGTCAGGGCCAACCACTGCGCAGAACCCATTCGCATCAAATGCACAGCTTGGTCCATGGGTGTGTCGCCAGGCAGTTGCAAGTGGGCCAGGTCTTCGTCACTGGCTTTCAACACATCCGCCACTTGGGCCATTGCCAAAACATGCGCTCGGTAGGCCGTCAAGTCCGGCATGACAGAGGGTCGCAAATTCACATCCACCACAATCCAACGACCTGCCGCCTTTTGTGCTTTCAACCAAGGCAGGTAATGCGAGGCATCGGCCGGGTCAAGTGCCAAGCAGCCTGTGCACGCAATTTCCAACTGAGGATGAGCTTCGCACACAGCGTTCATGGCGGCTGCAGTGATTTGCCGATCGGCCACTCCCTCGCGATAAAACGCATAGTCAGGATGCCCATGCGCATTCAAAGCCACTACCGCCAAAGACGTCGTTTGGGACACAGGCTCTGGCATGGCCAATTGAACACCGTCCGCTAGCAGCGCTTGCGCCAGTTGCCGACCAAACCGATCACTCGACAGGGGGTTTTGATACAAGGTCGGCACATTTTGTCGGCCGAGGGCTCGCGACAAATTGAACACGGCACCACCCAAGCAAGGCTGAAAATTGCCATCGGCTTGGGCGACCAAATCGATCAGCGCTTCGCCGGCAGTGACCACTCGGGGAGCAGCCTGTATATCAGCGCGGGTTTGAAGTGTGTTAAGTGTCATACACCCATTTTAAGATTGGCGCGCCCGCCAAGCGCCCCACAAAGCGAACAAACCGGGTACGAAAATCATGGCCCAGATGATTTGGCTCAGGTGGGCTTTGACGAAAGCCGTTTCACCAAACAGGTAACCCGCCGAGGTCAGCCCGCAGACCCATATCAAGCCACCCAACACGTTGTAGGTGATAAACCGAGAAGGTGTCATGGCCGCCACACCCGCCACAAAAGGCACAAAAGTGCGAATGAAGGGCATGAAGCGCGCCAGCACCACGGTGATGCCGCCATAGGTCTCGTAAAAATGGTGCGCTTTGTCAAAGGCTGCACGGTTGAAAAAACGCGAGTTTTCCCATTGAAACACCTTGGGCCCAAAGTAACGGCCCCAACGGTAATTGACCTGATCGCCTGCAATGGCGGCCACCAACAAGAGGCCCATGGCTAGCGGCAGGCTGAGTAGGCCGGTGCCGCACAAAGTGCCCACCACAAACAAGAGGGAGTCGCCAGGCAAAAAGGGCATGACCACCAAGCCGGTCTCTACAAAGATGATGAGAAACAGCAAGGCATAGACCCATGTGCCATTGGCTTGTACAAAGGCTTCCAAATAGCGGTCCACGTGGAGGATGAAGTCGATCAAGAAGGTAATAAGTTCCATGGCATGCATTATCCCTGCCTCTAAAATGAGCCTGTGCACCCTGCTACCCAACCCCCACGCGCCATCCGCGAACTCCCAGATGAACTGATCAGCCAAATCGCCGCTGGCGAGGTGGTCGAACGCCCAGCCTCCGTCGTGCGCGAGCTGGTGGACAACGCGCTTGATGCGGG
>JBDKLR010000105.1:0-4472 GCA_039795515.1 Pseudomonadota bacterium
CGACAAAGGCCTGAAAGACGGTCTGGTGGAGTACCAACACCGACGTGACCCCGAGGCCAGCAAGGTGGCGGTGGCCGAGGTGTTGGGGATGTTGAAGGGCCAGTTGGGGGTTTGATCCCCCGCGTCAGTCGCGCTTCAAGCGCCCAGCAATTTGGGCAATTCGCCGCTTTCGTACATCTCGGTCATGATGTCCGAGCCGCCGATGAACTCGCCCTTGACATACAGCTGGGGGATGGTGGGCCAGTTGCTGTATTCCTTGATGCCTTGGCGAATCTCGGCGTCGTCCAGCACATTGACCGTGGTCAGGGTCTTGGTGTCCACACCGCTGGCTTTGAGCAACTGCACTGCACGGCCTGAAAAACCGCACTGGGGAAAGCTGGCATTGCCCTTCATGAACAGCACGATGTCGTTGTCTTTGACCAGTTGGTCGATGCGTTGATGCACGTCACTCATACAAAACTCCAAGGAAAAGGGCTGGCTGCCCATTGATGAACACGATTATTTCACTTCTGGCCATTGGCCACCGGTGCAGCGGTCGATGCCCGCGAGGTCCTTGCGGCTTTGCACCTGCACAAAACCCGTCTGGGTCAGGCATTGCTGCACCGCCGCCGCTTGGTCAAAGCCATGTTCGAGCAACAGCCAACCACCTGCCTTCAAGCAAGACGGGGCTTGCGCGATGATTTGGCGAATGTCGTCCAGGCCATCTGCACCGCTGACCAGCGCCATCGAGGGCTCGCTGGCCAGTGCAGGCAGGTGCGGGTCGGCTTCGGCGATGTAGGGAGGGTTGGACACGATCAGGTCCAACGGTCCTTGCACGTTCCGCAACCAATGCCCGGCAGAGAAATGCACTTCCAAGCCCAGCGCTTGGGCATTGGCTTGCGCGACCACCAGCGCATCTGGGCTGGCATCCAAAGCACGGACTTGCCAGACAGGGCGGGCGTGCTTCAAGGCCAGCGCCACCGCGCCGCTGCCTGTGCCCAAATCGATCGCATGGGCATCGTGTGGCAGTTCAAGCGCCAACGCCCAGTCGACCAAGGTTTCGGTGTCGGGGCGCGGCACCAGCACGCGATGGTCCACGCGCATGCGCAGACCGTGAAAGTCTTGCACACCCGTCAAATAAGCGATGGGCTCGTGTTGCAAGCGCCGTTGCACCAAGCTGTTGAACAGTTGCAAAGCTGCGGGGTGCGGCTGATCCAGATCGTGCAACAGCAACCAAGCGCGGTCGTGCGGGTCGCGTCCCAGGGCATGCAGCAGCAGTGTTTGCGCCTCCAGGTGGTCCAAGCCCAAGGCCTTGGCCTGGTTCAACGCTTGGGCGATGTTCAGCGCTTGGGCGATGTTCAAACCGCACCTTCCAACGCAGCGAGTTGTTCGGCGGCTTCACAGGCTTGCAAGGCTTCCACCACATCAGCCAAATCCCCTTCCATGATGGCCAGCAGTTTGTAGAGGGTCAGGTTGATGCGGTGGTCGGTGAAGCGGCCTTGCGGGAAGTTGTAGGTGCGGATGCGGTCGCTGCGGTCGCCGCTGCCAATCAGGCTTTTGCGCTCGGCGGCGTCTTTGGCGGCGCGCTCGGCGCGGTCTTTTTCTTGGATGCGTGCCGTCAACACACGCAGGGCTTGCGCCTTGTTGCTGTGCTGGCTGCGCCCGTCTTGGCATTCGGCCACGATGCCTGTCGGCAGATGGGTGATGCGCACCGCCGAGTCGGTTTTGTTGATGTGCTGGCCGCCCGCACCGCTGGCGCGGAAGGTGTCAATGCGCAAATCGGCCGGGTTGATCTGAATGGCCTGGGCTTCATCGGGTTCGGCCAACACCGCCACGGTGCAAGCGCTGGTGTGGATGCGGCCCTGGGTTTCGGTGGCGGGCACGCGTTGCACCCGGTGGCCGCCCGACTCGAATTTCAACGCGCCATAAACGCCCGCGCCTTCGATGCGAACCACCACCTCTTTGTAGCCGCCCAATTCGCTGGGCGACTCGCTGATCACCTCGACCCGCCAGCTTTGGTTGGCGCAAAAGCGGGTGTACATGCGCAGCAAATCGCCGGCAAACAAAGCGGATTCGTCACCGCCCGTGCCTGCACGGATTTCGAGAAACGCGTTGCGCGCGTCGTCGGGGTCTTTGGGCAGCAACATGCGCTGCAACTGCGCTTCCAAAGCGGCGATGGCGGGTTCGGCGCTGGCGATTTCCTCTTGCGCCATGGCCTGCACCTCGGGGTCGTTGTCTTGCAGCATGTCTTGTGCAGAGGCCAAGTCCGCTTGGTGTTGCTGCCATTTTTGATAGGGGGTCACCAAGGCCACCACCTCGGCGTGCTCGCGCGACAAGGCCATGAACTGGGTCATGTCTTGCATGATGTCTTCGCGGGACAGCAAAAAATCCAGCTCGGACAAACGTTGAACCGAGCGCTCAAGCTGAGCGCGCATGAATGGTTTCATAGGGAAAGCCTCAGCTAACGGCTGTGGCGCAAGAAGAAGTGCTCGATGGCGCTGCGCGCCTGTTGACGCGCCTCGGCGTCGTCTGCATGCAGCTCGGACATGACGCCGTGCAACATTTTTTGGGTCAGGCCTTTGGCCAGGGTTTCCAACACCGCGTCCACCGATTCGCCTTTGGCCAGCAGCTTTTGGGCGCGCAGGAGTTCGGCATGACGCCAAGCTTCGGCTTGTTGGTTGAGTTGCTGGATGAGCGGCACATCCGAGCGTTGGTCCAGCCAGTGCACAAAGCTTTGCACACCTGCATCGATGATGACCTCGGCCTCGGCCACCGCCGCTTGGCGGCTGGCTTGACCGGTTTGCACCACATGGGAGAGATCGTCCACGGTGTAAAGGTAGACATCGCGCAACGACTTGACCTCGGGTTCGATGTCGCGCGGCACCGCCAAATCGACCATGAACATCGGGCGGTTGCGGCGGTTTTTCAACGCACGTTCAACCGCACCCAGGCCGATCAGCGGCAAGGTGCTGGCGGTGCAGCTGATGACCGCGTCGAATTCGTGCAAACGGTCGGGCAGATCGGCCAAACGCATGACTTGCGCGCCCAGTTGTTGGGCCAAATGCTCGCCACGCTCTTGGGTGCGGTTGGCCACGGTCATGCTCAAGGGTGACTTGCCGGCAAAGTGGGTGGCGCAGAGCTCGATCATCTCGCCAGCGCCGACAAACAGCACATGGATTTTGCTGAGATCTTCAAACAGTTGACTGGCCAAACGCACCGAAGCGGCCGACATGCTGATGCTGTGAGCGCCGATTTCGGTGGAACTGCGCACTTGTTTGGCCACGGCAAAAGAGCGCTGGAACATTTGATGCAGGGTGGAGCCCAACACACCCACCTCGCGTGCCACGCGCACCGCATCCTTCATTTGTCCCAAGATTTGTGGTTCACCCAAGACCATGGAGTCCAAACCACTGGCCACGCGAAACGCGTGACGCGCCGCCTCGTCATCGAGCATGGTGTAAACATGGCCGTGCAAAGCCTCGGGACTGACACCGCCAGATTCGGCGAGCCAGTTCATGGTTTGGGGGAGGGAGATTTCTTGCGAAGCGCAGTAGATTTCGGTGCGGTTGCAAGTGGAGAGGATGGTGGCTTCGGTTTGATCGCCAACGCTGTTGCGCAAGCCGTGCAACACCGGACCCATTTGATCGACGGCAAAGGCAAAGCGCCCCCGCAAATCGAGTGGTGCGGTGGTGTGGTTGAGACCGAGCGCCCAAACAGACATCGTCGAATTATAAAATTTGCCGATGGATGGTTTGTCTCTTATTGTTCACGTCTTGAATTTTTTAGCCCCAGCAGTGGCCGTTTCGGCGTGGATCACCTTGATTTCAGCCCTTGTTTGGCGTGGATCCAGGTCCAGAAAAACGTGGAAAGCACGTTTTGTTCTAAACAGCTTGGCTGGCACATCCATGTTGGTCTTGGGCCTGTGGTGGTCGGGACAAGATGGCAAGATGATCAGTTACGCCGCCATGGTGTTGGCTTGCGCCACCAGTCAGTGGTTATTGACCCGGGAAAAGCCTGTTTGAAAGCCCCCTGAGTTAACATTCGTCCACTATTTATGAATGCGCCAACGCCTCTCCATCATTTGACGATGGCTGTCCAAGACGGTCCCCGTTTGCGTGAAATTCCCTACAACTACACCTCTTTTTCCGACCGCGAAATCGTGATTCGCTTGTTGGGCGCCGAGGCATGGTCCATGTTGGAAGCTTTGCGGGCCGAAAGACGCACCGGGCGTTCAGCACGCATGCTGTACGAGGTGTTGGGCGACATCTGGGTGGTGCAGCGCAACCCTTATTTGCAAGATGATTTGCTTGACAACCCCAAGCGCCGCCACCAGTTGGTTGAGGCGCTGTACCACCGCCTGGGTGAGGTGGAGCAACGCCGCACGCCAGCCGCCGATGCTGAGCGTGACCAGTTGGTGGGGCAGTTGTTACAGGCGGCCAGTCGCGCCATTGAAACCTTCAGCGCGCAGTTCGACGCGATTGCGGCCTTACGTA